>DAOTAZ010000001.1:0-39914 GCA_035382965.1 Chitinispirillaceae bacterium
TACTGCAATTGGTTCATCCTGTTGATCATTTCCAGTCTGAACCTGATCCTGAACTTCTATATTGACCGTCTCTTCCACATTGACCGCCTCTTCTACAGGGGGCTTCGGAAGACGATCCCTGATCTCTTTCAGCAAACGGATAATAACATCATTCTGTCTGATAAGTTTCTCGCTCAGATTTAAAGATTCCCTCTTGAATCTGTCGGTACGCCGCCTTGGGTGCTGAGAGGAGAATCCGCTGTTAGAATTACCATTGTATGAGGAATTACCGTAACTATTGTAATTGGGATTAGAATTATAATTGTGATTTTTCTCGTATTTAGGCATCATAGGTTTCCTGTTTAATTGATTGGACATAATACGTGATGATTCATCACTACTCATGAAGGTAACTCCTTTCTTCACTTATGAAGATATGCTGGATTGAAGGGAATAATATCCTCGTGTTTTTTTTGGCCTGGACTCTTGATGGTCCTGAAGAGATGTGTGATGTATGAATTTTCTCTAAGTATATAATCTTGTAGATGGATGAGACAAGGGGTTTTAAAAGCCAGGTGAAAGGAAGCAATAGCGGTAATGTATTGTAAAAGCCATCGTGGACTTTGGATTTCAGATCAAAACATACAGGCAACAGAAATCATTTCCCTGGTTAATTAAGGGAATCATCTTTTAATCACAACAATCAAGGAACATTTTTGCCCTGTAAAATTTCCTCAGACTGGTAAATGCGTCATCTGCCGGAATCTCAATTGCATCGGTCTGATGTGTAAACCAGGTTATCTGACGCTTGGCATATCGGCGGGTGTTTCTCTTTATCTGTTCAACGGCATCATCTAAACTGTATTCTCCCCTCTCTACACCGAAGAGTTCCTTATACCCGACACACTGCAAGCCCGGGGAATTCTGCCCGTAACCGCATTCCATCAATCTGAGAAACTCGTTGTAGAGTCCCTTTCCCACCATCTCCTCAACCCTGCGGTTAATCCTGTCATAAAGCATTTCCCGGTCGACAACCAGCTTCGCAGTGATAAACTCCACCCCTTCCGGAGCTCTCCTCTCTCTCATTCCTGAGATTTTTTCCCCTGACTGATAAAACACAATCAATGCCCTGACTATTCTCTGCAAATCGTTTGGATGAAGTTTCAAGGCGGTTTCAGGATCCTTTTCCATCAGTTCCGCATGCAGTGCTGCACTTCCCTCTTTCCTTCCCCTTTCCATCAACTCATCTCTGAGTCCGGGATCAGAATCCACCTGCACCCCAAGCCCCTCACTGAGACTTCTGAAGTACATTCCAGTCCCGCCGCAGACAAGCACCGTCTTCGAATTCCCGGCCAGATCTCTAATGATTTTCAAAGAATCTTCAGCAAACCTGAAAGCAGAGTATCTTTCCGACGGTTCAATTATATCGACAAGCCAGTGTTTTACCGCCCGGAGCTGATCTGTTGTCGGCTTGGCGGTCCCGATGTCCATAAATCTGTATATCTGGCGGGAATCACAGGAAAGTATCTCCCACCCAAACTCCAGAGCCAGCTTTATGGCTATATCGGTTTTTCCTGACGCGGTAGGACCCAGAAGCACAGGAACTCTGATTAGGTTTTTCTTCACTCTGATATTACCTTGATTTAAACCTGAGAAAAAGGCTATTTTCCACTATTCTATTACCCCGTCGGAGTACCCATTTAAAGAATTGACCCAATGCGATTTCGAATTATCTTCTCCATATTTATTACCACACTGGTGTTTCTTGCTATACTCCTCGGAATACGTTTCGGATATCTGGAAAAAGTAATTGAATTCAGTAAACTGCCAAAGCAGGAAAATAAAAAAGTAGCAGTCTCAAAGCCGGTTAAAAACAACACATCACTGGATTCTGTTCTGAATCAGTGCTTTACTTCCCTCGAAATTCCGGAAAACCATTACAAAAGACGCTTTTCCCTGGAAGACTCCACTCTGATGATCAATATCCAGGTTCCCCGTGGAAAGCCGATGGAATGGATCGTATGGTTCATCACATCATCAGTTACCCCAACCGGGTACAGGGTCGATGACTGTTTCTATTATTCTGAGCAGAAAGGCTGCCGGCTCAACTTTTCCAGTCCAAAACCGGATAAACCCAAACTCATCATAAATATGAAATATTCTACCGCCTTCTTCAGCCAAACAGCCAGTATGGCTATTCTGATCGAGGATTTCGGTTTCTCCGCTGATGAAACCAGTGTCGGTTTTCTCTCCTTCCCTGAACCGCTCACTGTTGCTTTATCGAGCACCAAAAAGCTCTCCACATGGACAGCCCAGATAGCCAATGAGTATCACAAAGAGATCATTCTGATGATTCCCATGGAGCCTCTTCCAAGATCGTCTAAATACGCCAGTTCTGCAATAATGGTGCATTACCCTGAGGAAAAGATTCACTCCATACTGAATACAGCAATTGAATCGGTTCCCCATTTCGCCGGTTTCTGCAATTACTACGGAGAAAGAGTGCTTGAGGATTCCCGTGTCATGCAGATTATCTTAAGCGAGGTCTCAAAACACAAATCCTACTTTGTAATGACCCCGGGCAACCGCAAATCAGTTGCAGGATCAATTGCCGCTAAGATGAATGTACCTTTCAGAGAAGTTGATTTCACCATCAACTCAAAGCTTTCCACAAACGCCATTCAGGATACATTGAGCCACTTTGCAACCATAGCACAGAAAAGAGGGCAGGTTCTCATAAAAGGAACCGCTTCCGCCTCCCTGATTACTGCGCTGAAAAACGCTCTACCCGCACTCAAACAGAACGGAATCAGACTGATTTACGTTTCAGAGACTCTTAAACCATAATCTTCTTGATTTGCCACCTATGTGGGTAATTTCTCTGACTTAACTCTGTAAAAATCACCTCCTGTGTGACATTAATGAAGACCATAATTAACCTGATTAAATGATTCTCTTGATTTTTACCAGAAAAAGATTTTTATTGATCTAAGCGAATTATCTGCGCAGAAAGAGCAATACATCAGATAAAAAAATGAATTTTCATAAAGGAGAGCATGATGGCGACCTTAGGGGTTAATGTAGATCATATAGCAACGATTCGTCAGGCCAGAGGCGGGAAAGATCCCGACCCTGTTCAGGCTGCCGTTCTCTGCGAGCTTGCGGGAGCTTCAGGAATCACAGCCCATCTTCGTGAAGACCGTCGTCATATCCAGGACAGAGATATCTATCTGCTTAAGCAGACCATCTCGACACGTCTCAACATGGAGATGGCACCTACATCGGAAATGATTAAAATTGCGGTAGATGTACTTCCTTATATGGTCACCCTCGTCCCGGAAAAACGTGAGGAACGCACAACTGAGGGAGGTCTGAATGTTCGCGAACGGGAAAGAGAACTTTCAAAGGCAGTCGAAACATTTAAAAACAACAATATTCTGGTAAGTCTTTTCATCGATCCGGATCTCAATGAGATCAAAGCAGCAAAAAGAACCGGAGCCACCCACATTGAGCTCCATACAGGTTTTTACTCAAATGCCTCCTCCGCCCAGGCTGTTGCCGAGGAACTGGGAAAACTCAAAGATGCAGCCATGGCGGCAAACAAACTCGGATTGCATGTCAATGCAGGGCACGGCTTGAATTATCAGAATGTAACACCTGTAGCAGAGATCAGTTACATGGAGGAGTTGAATATCGGCCATGCAATCGTCGCCCGTTCATCACTGGTCGGTCTTGAAGCTGCTGTCAGAGACATGATCGCACTGATCTGACAAATTTAAATTGCCATGCAGTTCCCGGGTCGGAATTGGAATCAATATAAATACCAATGTCGACCCAGCAAAACAAATGTGACCCTGCATGCGGCGTATCTGAATCAATACTACCGGCATTTTCCAATCAGTAAAGCCGCAGGAAACGATTCGAAAAGCTCCCCGGCATTTATCCCGTGTTCAAATGTTAATTCCCTCCCGGTTATCTCTTCTTTACAAGTGAATACATTCTGAGGTATCTCTACATAAGTGTCCTTCCAGACCCTCGTTCCAAGCGGCAATTCATCGGGAGAGATTACAGAAACAAGAAATCTGGGAACCGCAACAATCATCCGTTCCTCACCCCATTCTCTTGTAAATGCTATGATACTTCTTTTGAATACTCCTCCTGTTTTAAGAGGCTTGTAGCATCCGGACTGAAAAAGTTCTTTGTTCTTCTTTCTCGCCTCGAGGCATCTGTAAATGAGAAACATCTTTACCCTTCCCTCAGTGCGTTCCATCAGGAGATCCCTGAGAAAACCGCTGTTTATCCCGGACTGTTTCAACTGTCTGAGAATATCAGCCCTTTTAAGAAAATCGACCTCACGTCTGTTGTCAGGGTCCACGAGGCTGAGATCAAACAGTTCGGTTCCCTGGTAAAAGTCAGGAAGTCCGGGAGAGGCGATTTTCAGAAGACACTGGGAGATGGAATTGAAGATACCGTAAGAAGAGATTTTCTGCTGAAACCGGATGAACTCATCAATGAATTGACCGGATATATCCCTGTCGAGAGCCTTATCTATAAAGTCGGAAAGTGCTTTTTCATACTCGAAATGGGGATCAACCCAGCCTGTATGCTCCTTGGCCTCCTTTACAGCCTTAAGCATGTACTGGCTGATCCGTTTTGTGTATTGCTGATAATCCTCAGAGGGATTGAAAGTGCCTATAAGGGTCTGATAAAAAAGGTACTCATCATTTGGATCTGGCATCTGCCTGCCATTGTATACTGTTTTCCACCTGTTATTGAGCTTGCTGCATTTTTTCAGGAATTTTTCCCATTCACGGGGCATTTCAGAGAGCACATTTATCCTTGCCCTCACATCTTCCCCCCTTTTGGTATCATGGGTTGATGTAGTATTCATGGTATTTGGCCATGATTTAAACCGCGAGGAGCAGAAGGAGTGGAATGCAGCAGCCCTGATGCCGAAGATATGCGGCCAGCTTCCCACTTCGTTAAGAGAACAGAGCCGGTTATAAATGTAAAGTACAGTATCCTCAAACCCTTTTGCCATCAATGGACCGGTAAACTGCTGAAATCTCATGAGCACATTGGTCCATTCCTGTTTCTCCTGTTCAGATGCTGATTCCTCGTACTGAAGCAGAAGGAAGCGCTCTATGAATGCGAACTCTCTTGCAAGGCCCGGCTCAAGAGCTTTTGCTGCGGAAATTGCGTATTGAAGATGATCACGGTCAATTCTGCTGAACGATCTGCTGTTAATATAGGAGCGGTAAACAGGAAAGCAGGAAAGCAGCTCTACAAGCGCTCTTCTCAGACCGTAAAGAGTTATATCGGTGCCTCTGCGGTCTCTTCCGCTTACCTTTTTAATCAGCAGCGCCAGATTATCGATATCACCTGCCATGTGTTTGCTTATAATAAGCCTTTTCTTTTCCGTTAATAGACTTTTGAAATCCAGTTTTTTACCTGTAAATGCACTGTAGATCTGCTCAAAGACCTTTCCGTTTCTGCGGTAGCAGAAAAGATTATTGACATAGTTGCAGAAATCATATCCGGTAGTACCCTGAATCGGCCATACATTCGGAAGTGGTTCCTGGAAGCCGAGAATCTTTTCCACAATTATGTAGCTCTCCGGCGCACCCTTTCTGAGCCGTTCAAGATAGAGATGAGGATCATAGAGACCATCGATATGATCCACTCTGATACCATTTATCTTTCCCTGGTTTATCATCTCGAAAATAAACTCGTGGGTATCACGGAAAACCTGCTCGTCTTCGACTCTCAGTGAGATCAGGTCATTTACAGTAAAGAATCTTCTGTAATTCAGTTCCTCTGTTGCCACTTTCCAGAATGAGAGCTTGAAAACCTGCTCCGCATGCAGAGCATCGAGAAGGGAAAATGTCTCCGGTTTGCCGGGAATTCCGTTTATCTCCCTTATCGATTCATCGATAAATGCCTGAATGGCACTCTCTGTAGTGTAGAGTTCCCACAGTATAGCCTTGGTGAATTTCACCTGCGTTCTGCGGGCTTCCATCTGATGTGCGGCAGGAAGGTTTTTGATTGAGTAAAGTACCCCCAGAAGTTTCAGAAACCCCGGATTGGATACTCCCTGTTCTGTTTTCAACCTGTCAAGATTGCGATCCAGTATTAAAGCATAAGTCTCGATTCGCAGAGGAAAGAAATGGGAATAATACCTGATTGCAAAGCCATTCTGATCGTACGTTAATTTAATCTCACCTCTCTCAAGGCATTCCCCGTAGATATCTCCAAGAATCGGCGCCAGAAGCCTTCCCCGCAGGGACTCATAGGGATGATTCCAGTCGATATCGAAATAATGAAGCGGAAGAAAAGCTGGACCGTTCTCAAACAGGTCCATCAGCAGTTTATTACCGCTGTCAAAAGCCATGTGGTTAGGCACTATATCCTGTATCCAGCCCATCCCGGCCCTGGCTACCTGCTCTGTGAGCTGATTAAAATCATCCCTGTCTCCTATCTCATTGTTGAGAAATCTTGGATCGGCAATATCGTAGCCATGCATGCTTCCTTTCCTGGCTTTGAATATCGGAGATGCATAGATGTGGGAGATTCCAAGCTCCTTCAGATATGGAATTACAGCCATTGCATCCTTAAACGTAAAAGAAGGACTGAACTGGAGTCTGTATGTCGAAAGAGGAATTTCCATCTGCACATTTCCCGCAGGAAGGTATTTTTTTGATCAATTTGCAAATAATATGCCGCACTAAAAAAGCCATCACCTGGTTTATCTCACCGCATTTGCAGATGGAATTCCGTTTGCAAAAAAAAAGACAAATCCAGCAATATTGGATTATCCCTGACGAATTCTGCTCACACTACAACTCATTAAAATGGCAGAAAATACAGAACTGATAGTAAAGCCGGCACAAACAAGCACTGTCGGATCGATTCCCCCCAAAAAGCCACTGCTTTCAAAACTTGGTGGTATCGAAGTAGGTTGCGAAAAGACCAGAAGCGCGCTTCTTTTCAGCCTCTGGGACGGGGTATTCTCAAATGGCATGCTGGCTCTTACCGAGACATTCTCTGTTGCAGCCGCTGTATATCTCAAGACTCCTGCAGTGCTGATCTCGCTGCTTGGCAGCCTTCCGCTTCTGCTCAGTTCCATTGGTCAGTTTCTGCTGCCTTTTTTCATCGATTTATCCAAAGGACGAAAGAGGTATGTGATAAAAGGAACAACATACCAGAGCATTTTTCTCCTTCTTCTCGCCAGCACAGGATGGCTTCCGGAAAAACTGCGCCCCTGGTCTTTTCTGATACTTTTTTCCCTTTATGGATTCAGCGGCAATGTCATCTCAGGCCTCTGGATCGCCTGGATAGGTGACCTTGTAAAACCAACTGTAAGGGGAAGACATTTTGCCTGGCGCAACAGAATCTTCTCCACCACTCAGCTTCTGTGTGCACTCTGCGCCGGACTCATCCTCCGGCATTTTACTACTGATAATGCGCCATGGCTGCTCTTTGCGGCTGTTTTTTTCACAGCAAGCATCTTTCGTCTGATGTCAACTCAGATGATGATTCTTCAGCACGAGCCCGGCGACCGCAAAAAATCTCCCCTTACACTCCCCTTTTCCGTGATAAGAAAAAACCATCAGTTTTTATTCTACAGCGTCTCTGCAGCACTTATGCAGGGTACAGTAGCCATAGCCGGACCGTTTTTTAATGTATGGTATGTCCGGGATCTAAAGATGAATTATTTCTCACTTTCTGCCATCACCGCCTCCATGGTGCTTGGAACAATTCTCTCCCTGCCCTTGTGGGGAAAACTGGCCGATTCTATAGGTAACAGGAGAACCCTTTTTATTACCGCTTTTCTGGTAACCATAGTCCCAATCCCCTTTATATTCTCCTCAGTAAGCTGGCACATCTGGCTGTTTAATGTCTTCACAGGGGTGGCCTGGAGCGGGTACAATCTCTGCAATTTCAATTATCAGCTCTCCGCCGCAGGCACCGAAAACCCGGAACAGAAGATCTCTTTTTCTGTGGCAATCACCGGTTTCTCCGTCTTCTTCTTCAGCCTCCTGGGTGGTTTTCTATCTACCCGGCTTCCAGTACTGTTTGGATGGCAGTTGCATACTTTATTCCTTGTTTCGACAATTCTAAGGCTAGCTGTATATCTGCTTATGTTCCTTAGGTTTCCGGCAATTGAGCTGGAAAATGTCAAATCACTGGATCTGTTCTTCCAGATTCCCGGTTACAGATCAGGTATGGGCCTTCTTAGAAATGCTTTCAGAATATTCAGGAGTAAATAATATGTTGATTGCCCGACAAAAGCCATTTCAGTTATTTTTAAATGATTCTTAATCACCTGAGTTTAATTTTTCCTAAAAAGGTTTTATTGTGCGGATTCTCATTTCAATTACAATTCTCCTTCTAAGTACGATTTCTTCACATTCAGAAGAAAAGCTGATACTTCAGTTTTTTGGCTCAAATACCTGCGGTGAGTGCCTTGAGATCAAAGAAGTGCTCCTTTTTCCTGCTCAAAAGCAGTTCGAAGACAAGCTTCAAATAAACTTCTACAATACCGATATCGACTCCACCATCAACCAGTTAATCAGGTTAGAAAAAATCTATGGTGTAAAAAACAGTTCAGCCCAGATGCTTTTCTTTCCTGACACTTTCCTCTCCGGCTCCGATGATATCATGAAGTACGGGCTATCTATGATTAAAAGCAGGATCGAGGAGAACCGAACAGGTACCGGTCCGTCGATTGAAATGGATGGAGAACCCACAGACGCCCTCAGGAACAAAGTGATGGACTGGGGCTTTTTTATGGGCAGTCTTGTTGCAGGTCTTACCGATGGAATAAATCCCTGTGCCATTGCAACTATGATATTCCTTATCTCTTTTCTGGCGACTCGCAAAAAGTCCAGACGAGAGGTCCTCATAATCGGCTTGGCATACACAGCAACCGTTTTCTTCACTTATCTTGCCATGGGATTGGGCCTGAAAGGAATCCTCGAGCATATCCGCGCCTATCACCAGATATCTATGACAATCCGCTGGGGAGCATTTGGATTTGCGCTTATTGTCGCAGCACTGAGTTTCAGAGATGCATATGTATACCACAAAACCAGGCGTTCAGAAAAGATAAGTCTTCAGTTGCCAAAATCGGTAAAACTGCAGATCCATAAGGTTATATCAGGAAGCCTCAGCGGGAAAGGCATTATTATCGGTTCAATTATTGCCGGATTCCTCGTCACCCTGCTTGAGGCAATCTGCACAGGGCAAATGTATCTGCCCTACATCGTGGCTATGACACAGAGAGATTCTCTCCGCATTACAGGTTATCTCTATCTGATTTTTTATAACTTCCTGTTTGTACTACCACTGCTTATTGTAATGGTGCTTGCTTTTTTCGGTCTGAAATGGAACGACCTCGCAAAAAGCACCGGCAAACACATGGTAGCACTTAAAGTCACTCTGGGATTGGTGATGGTCGGACTGGCACTGTACCTGGCAAGCGGGATTCTGTAAAGCAGTGTAAAGAAAAACACTGCTTATTTCTCCCTTGACATCGATTCTCTTTTCGCCCTAACAGTCTCTATCTGTTCTCTGACTCTTCTTATCTCTTCGTCAAGTTCGGTACTTCTGAGACGCAGTTTCTGAATCTCCATACGTTCCTTTTTAATCTCTGAACTCAGCGTAGTTTCCTTATCCTGATACTCTTTTATGGCCTTCATCAGTTCACCATGATTTTTATACTTGTAAACATAGTCGGGAAAAGATTTCTCTTCTTTCGACTCTTCCTTCTGTGCTCCCTGCAGTTCTGTTTTGCCTGTTTGTTTTTCAGGAACGGGTTTTTCTTTCTTTTCACCGGAAACGCTTCTTGCGGCCGCACGAGGCAACTTTACAGTAGATTTATACTTCTGAGTAGTATCGATCATCGCCGTAAAAACTATGGCAATCCCCTTATTCACAGAATCGGTGGCTGTTGCCTCCACACATATAACATTGTCACCGCCCTTTACAAGAGAACTGACTTCAGAAAGGCTGTCGATACGCTGCAATCCTCCATCACCTGCCGAATCACTTATAGCAAGCGTTCCATTGATAAACAGGCGATATTTCACTCCTGCAGCAAGATACAACGCGGCTCTTTGCGGCATTCCGTTCAGGAAGACATTTTTCCAGAAGTAAACATTATTCCAGTCCTTATTTCCCCAGATCACCGGTACCTTCTCCTTCATACCGGGAATCGAAACCTGTCCGGTCTTCAGAGCCTGAGACCAGCCATCCTGCGGCGGATCAAATCCATTCCACTTTTCCACACTGTCTGCCCTGGTTATCCACTCCACACCGCTCCGGAACACCTCTTTTTGGAAAAATGACGCTCCGTATTTTCCAGGACTCAGCCTGGCGAGGCTCTCAAGAATCTTTCCATGCCACCTGTTGTTCTGAAGTTTCCTTCCGCGAATGTTCTTCAGCGCGTCTTCGTATGCAAAGATGGCGTTGTCCTGAAGTTCAAAGACTATATCTTCAAGTTGAAACAGCAGATCTTCCCTTTCATCTTCACTCATCTTGTCTGAAACATTTCCGGCATTCTTTAAAATCTCAACTGAAAGGCTGTCATATCCGCTGCCCAGGAGATAATTGACATACACATAATCGTCCTGACAATTTACTGTAGAAGTATCGCTGAGCTTAAGGGAATCGATCTGATCGAGCACGTATTCATAATACTTCACTGCATCAGCCTTAAGCGGTGCGAGAGTTTCAATAATCTGCTTCAGATACTGATAGTAATGCAGTGGTTTTCCCTTGATCTCCTTTGGTACAGGGGCATTCTGCATGGCAGCAATTGCTTTCAGCAGGTACTGCCCTGAGGTCCTGAAACTCTCAGTAAGTCTCCTGTTTGCCCTCTGCACCCACTGACGCTGGTCGGAACCGAGAGAATCGAAATTTATCGAGATCTCAATAGCCTTTTTGTAGGGCACAAAGGATTTCTGTAAAAGCTGAGATGCTGCGGTATAAATCTCTTTTTCCAGAAGTGCACCCTTTATGGGATCAATTTTGGGACGCTCCTGCTTCTCCCAGGCATCAGAAAGCTCCTCATAGAGCATCCCTACCCTGCATGCAGCCTCAAACATCCTCTCACTCTGGTAATGCAACACTCTTTGATATGCCTTTGCAGCCTCTGCAAGCAGATCAGATTTCTCTTTCAGTGAATTCTTTAGCTGGCTTTCAGGTAACTGAAATTTGATCTGCAGAAACTGCTCCCTTTTCAGATTACCCAGATAATAAGCGGCTTCAGCCGCATAGAAATTGTTTGTCTCCAGTCCCTCCTGGGCAAAACGGACATTCTGCTGTTCAACCTGCTGGAATCCAAGAATTGCGTTTTCGATATCTTTCTGTTCATAGCTGCATTTTGCAATCATAAACAGAGCTTCGATTGCTTTTACACTCCTGGGGAACCGTCTGACAAAATTTCTGTAAAGTGTGACAGCCTTTTCATACATGGCTGCTTTAGCATAAAATGCCGCCGATCTGAGCAGTATCGCCTCAACATCCTTTTCTTCGGGGTAAAGAGAAGAGTACCTCTCATTTACCTCGGCCATTTTGTCAAGTTTTCCCAGTTTTTCATAACAGAAACCCAGATTAAACAGTGCATCTTTGGCTTTGTCAGATTCCGGGTAGTTTGCCACTATCATCTCGTAAGATTCAGCCGCTCTGTTGTATCTGTTTGCCTTCTCGTAGTCACTGGCCGCATTGAAAAGAGCTGCAGGAGCAAGCTTTGAATAAGGATACTTCTTCACCAGTTCGCCATAGCTGTTGCATGCATCTGCCCAGTTCTCATTCTTTTCAAACGCCTCTGCGGCGTTGAAAAGTACCGCGTCCCCATACTCGCTTCCGGGATACTTCTGCTCGATGGAAAGAAATGCTGCAGCAGCATTCTGGAAATTTCCCTCCGTAAACAGTTTCCTGGCATTGAGGAACTCGGCCTGAAGCAGAAGTTTATAGGATGTTTCCCGCTGAACCCTGTCACCGGATTCTTTCCAGACTCTCTGGAAAGCCTTGATTGCACCCGGCCAGTTTTCCTCTCCGAAATAGCACTGTCCTGAAAGCAGAAGCGCTTCATAGTATTGAGCGTTCTGAGGACCAAGTTTCAGGATACGGTCGTAAACCTCAATCGCTTTTGGGTAGATTTGTCTGTTGAAATAAACAGCCCCCATACTGAGGAGAACTTTACCAAGTGATAAGCCGTTTGGAAAAAGCTCAGCGTAATTGTTTACAGATTCCAACACTTTCAAACCGGCAAAATCAACACTTCCCTTCTGTACCAGAGAATCGGGCGGGAGAAGTGCCTGGGCGATTCCAATCGCGTTAAGGGCCGCCATTTCCCGTCTATAGGAGTCGATAGAGGTTTTTCTGCTGAAGTTTATATACTGATTGTATGCTCCGGGCTTATCCAGAAGTTTTGTATCCAGTATAACCGCCAGATTCCACTGAGCCTCTGCTGCATTTGGATGTTCAGGGTACAGTTCAACCAGTTTGCGGTAGTTCTCAGCCGCTTTTTCATAACCGGCACTGTTCCTGCTCTCTTCTGCTTCTCTGTAACTGGCATCAGCTACAAACAAGCCAATAGATATCGCCATGGAATCAACTGTAGCTACAAGCTGGCTGTCTCTGGAACTAAAAGCTTTCTGCCATTCCCCTCCTTTACTGTATAAATCGTAGAACTGCTGTCTGATAAGATTCGCGGAATCAGGCGTTCCCTGGCTCTCGAAAAGTTTTATCAGATTCACATTGACCTCAGGGGCCAGACGGCAGAACGGGTATTCCTCAAGAAGCCTTTTGTAAACACTGATAGCAGCTTTAAAGTCCAGATCCTCTTCCCGAAGCTCCCCGATTCTCTTTAAAACCAGAGCCGAATAATCTGTATTTCCCACAAGCTTTAGAAATTTAATAGCGTCTTCAACATTTCTCCCTTCATCAAAACTGATTGCGATATAATCGACAGCTTCACCTCTCAGAAGAGGGTTCACCACCTGCTTCTCCTCCATTTTTGAGGGATCAAAGTCAAGATCTGCCTCCTCAATCAGGTATTTGAAAACCGCTATCGCCTCATCATAGTTGTCAAGCATGTAATAACACCATCCCAGATGATACAGTGCCTGGATAAACTGTGGATGATCCCGGTAAAAAAGCACCTTCCGGAAAGCATCCATGGCCAGGTTATATCCCCTCCCGCTGTCAACTCTGGGGTGGTCAAAATAGTAACGCCCGATATTCATGTTGGCTTCAACGAAATACTCCCCTTCAGGATACTTCTGCACCAGTTCCTTGAGAGTAGCAATAGCCTCTTCCTCCATACCCTGTTTCTGCTGTGCCATTGCCTTGTAAAACATGGCATCATCTGTCATTTCACCTCTTGGATACAGAGTGATTATCCGGTCGTAAAGTTCAATGGTTTTTTCAAGCCTGTATTCAGGAAAAACAGCGCTGTCTCCCCCGCTTGCCATCTTCTTTTCATATTCTCTCAACGCAACCTCAAAGTCATCATTAGCCTGATCATAATAAAGCTCAGCAAGCCTGAAAAGTATCTGAGGGTTATAACGGTTTCTCGGATACACCTCAATCATCGTTTCTATGTGACTGATTAACCTTTCCCTGTCATCCTTTATCCCTGCTTCCAGCCGGCCGATATCCTGTTCATTAACCTGCTTGTCTCCCTGTTTTACAGCCTCTTCCCTGCCTGTGCCAGTACTTTTCCTAACCTTTGAAACCTCCTGGGCAAGCTTTTTCAACTCTTCTTTTTTGTCAAGATATTTCAGGAAAGCCCAGTCTACAAATCTCGCCTGCATCTCCTCATCTGCTTTTCTGTCGAGGGAATCGTTTTCAAAGCAGTCCTCAAGAACCACATAGTATTCCTGTTCTGTGTCGGTCTTCTCCTGTTCAACTGCTTTAATGACTGCAGCAATACTGTCAATTACTTTTAATGTAGAACTGTCAGAGGGAGTATTTCTGAGTGACTGAGAGAGGATTTCAAGCTCCTTTGTCCCGGTCCGTAAAGAGTTTTCCAACCTTGCAATTCTCTCCTTCAATAGAACCAGATACCGCCTTTCAGCCAGATTTGGAACCTTCTTTCCATCACCCTTTTCATCTGTTCTTAAAGGATCTATCTGATCGAGCAGCGCATCAAATTTTTTCTGAAGATTTTTTATCTTATCGATATTACCCCTAGCCAGTATCAGCGATTTTTCATCCTGGTTTTTAATGGCATCATATTCGATAATCTGCCAGTTTTTGGCCATATCTGTAAGCCTGTCAATCTCTTCAAATACTTCAAACTTCAACCTGGCATCGAGTATCTGCCTGTGAATCAGGTTGCTTACCTGGCTGGCAGCTTTCTGATTGCCAAGTCCGGTGTAAGCCTGCTCGAGAATAGAGGCCATTTCGAAGTAATACGGACTGTTTTTATTGCCGCTGAGAAATCTTCGGGCAATATCACGCGCATCCTGATACTGCTTTATTTCCAGCAAGGATCTTGCAATTTTAACCAGAGATAACTGGTATCGTCTGGAGTCTCTGGAAATCGTACGGTAATAATCAAGTGCTGCTTTTGCATTTCCCTGTTGATAATAGATATCACCGATCAGAATTGCAGCCTCAGAACTTAAATCCGGATTCTTCGACTTATGCCTGACCTCCTCAAGCACTACCTGAGCCTTCTGAAGCTGATTCTGCCTTATGTAGCAAAGCGCTGTGATAAATCCTGCATTCAATGCATGTCTGTAGTTTTTTGGTATCCTTGACAACAGGTCAAGTGATTCTTCGTAATTCTGATGTCTGTAATGGAGAACCCCCGATATGTAAAGAGCAGCATTCAACAGAGGATGCTTGCTGTAAGTCTCCTGAAAAACTGTCAGTATACTGTCTGCGGTCTCGATTTCGCTGCTGCCTGCAGCATATTCCATCAGCCGGTATAAAGCCGGAGCGGCCTTATCATTTGACGGGAAATACTGAAGGACAAACCTGTACTGTTCCCTGGCTTTTTTGTGCATCCCAAGCTGCCTGTAACATTCGGCAAGTGCAAGTGAAACCAGATCCAGTTGGCCGTCAGGAAGATTGAGATTTCTTATTTTCTCCAGCAGTTCAGAGGCATATCTGAACTGACCGGAGTTATATTTCTCAAGCGCATTCTGCATTTCAGCCGGAAGAACGATCTCAGAGGGATCCAAATAGAGGATCTCCTTTTCGAATGCATTCTCAAGAATCCATTCCGGATCGTAATCGGAAGCGAATAAACCGCTTGCGATTGCAAACACTGTAATGATTATCAGTCTTATTTGCAGCATCGAAAACCCGTCTCGTCTGATCTCGATCCCACTGTGCCTGATGACCGGGATTTGCATTGAGCGTCAATTCCATACCTGAATGAGCCGCCCATCATCTGTGGATAACCGTCATCTCTGTCTTCCACCCATTCCCATACATTGCCAATCATGTCATTAATGCCGAATTGATTGCATTGCCTGAAATGCCCTGAGTTCCAGACCCTCTTGCCTTCTGTGGGGCATTTTCCTGGATCATACACCTGGCCGTAAGGATACATCCGCTCCTGAGCCCCCTGACATGCATCCATCCACTCCCGTGATGTACAAAGCCTCTTTCCTGCATCTATACAACTCATCTTTGCTTCGACCCAGGAGACATTGGTCAGAGGCTCTCTTCCCTTTATGTTTGGATATTCATATCTGTCGATGCAAAAGTTCTTCCCATCGCTTCCTGTTATGGAAACCATATCCTGAGGACACCTCTCACGGATATTGACTGTACGCGAAAAAGATGCAACCCTTTTGTTTTCATCCATTACTTCCAGAACCACTTTGCGCTTTCCGGGATTTTCACAATTGAAAGCAGTTTTTCTGATCCCGGAGAATTCTGTATCGAATTTCCCATCACCGTCAAAATCCCATCTGAAAAGAAGCTTCTCAGGGGGACTCTCTTTGTCTATTGTCAACGATGCGTCAAGATACGCAGTGGTTCCGGTGAAAAGCGTTTCTGGTTCTAAGGTGAACATAGGTGACGGGGGCAGGTCTATTCTGTAAATGAAAGTGTCCACTTCCCCCTTGAATCCCGAGGCATCGACTACAAACGCCAGGATAGTGTCAGATTCCATCAGAGTCAATGGTTTCTGGAACACAGGAGACTTGATTGTAGGAGTTTTACCATGGCGCTCGAAATAGATTGTGGACTGATCAAATGCATTCAGCGTTACAGACAGTATTCTGTCGTAGAGACGTTCAGGACCTGCCGGAACATTGGGTACAGCCCTGGGACTGAAGATATCCATAATAGAGACGGCACTCTGGTTTCCGGCAGCATCCTCAGCATAAAAAGCAAATCTCAGGTCATTCCTTCGATGGAATATCAACCTGTCACTTGATTTTAAGAACTTATTGCCGGCCGTTCTGGCAGTCTGGCTTGCCATCGGATTCGTCCCATCGACAGTGTAATAAATGGTGGCGTTTTCACTGCACTGGAGAAATACAATTACAGAATCGTTGAGACCTTTTTTCAGGTTGACATTGACACGCGGAGGAGTCCAGTCCAGCACATACTCATTTCTCTTCACAGGGCTTCTGACCCCCTCCTCCGATTCAAGATAGTATTCGAAACTGTGGTGTCCCTCCCTGCTCAGCACAATTTCTTTTCCGGAACTCTTGAAAACCGTATCCGGAAGGATACGCCAGTAAACAGTGCCGGCAGTATTGGTGGAGAATGTGATCCTCAACTTCTGGTTGTAAACGCCCCCATCCGGAGAAGCAGAAATCATGGGGTTTTTAAGCTCGTTCATGATCCCGACAGAACCGGCATTTCCTGCTGAATCAACAGCCAGATATTTAAGTACCTGCCCGCTTGTCATGCTTATCGGTGATGAGTATACAGGAGATGATTTGGTGGGATCGGCACCGCCGATCTGATAGTAAATGGTTGCGGGTTCGTTTGCAGAAAGACTTACCCTGAATGATCCCTCCTCTATGCTGCCCTCAATCTGGATTCTGACAACAGGAGGACGTGTATCGATATAGTAATCGGCAGCAAATTCTTCAGAAACATTCCCTGCCTCATCTATTCCAATGTAGCGCAGAACTGTATGCCCCTCTTTTGAGATTACCACTCCATTGCTTGTGTAAAGCATTGAATTCTCAGATACAGGTGTATTGTCGAGAGTATACAGTATCTTTGCTTCTTCATTGGTGGTGAGATATACGGTCTGTGCACTGTTGAAACGGCCCCCAGGATTGGAAATCTGAATCTTCGGCGCCATCAGATCATAGGTATGGCTCCATTGCGATATTTCCGACACACTCCCCGCTTCGTCCCAGGCACGTGCCCTGATCGTAACTTTTCCCCGGTGCTTAAGAACTATCGGCGAGGAATAAACCTCACTTTTAATATCCGGATCACCCCTGTTGCGGGTAAAGCGAATCACCGATTTCTCTCTGGATGTCATGAAAAGCGTATCGGTATTGTGCCCCTGTGCCACTCGAAAGTGAAGCTTCGGCGGGATAGTATCGATTGCATACTGATTCTGGTAGACAGCAGTCTCGGTTCCAAGAGAACTCTTCCCGTAATACCTTAAAATAGAAAGGCCGTGGGGCAGAGAAATTGGCTCTTCAAACTTTTTAAACCATTTAGGAGGTGCCAGTGGATCCAAGGTGTAGTACACAGAAGCGCCAGGAGGGAAATCGAAGGAAACCTCAACAATTCTGTTGTACACACCTCCCCGGGGATTTACCACAATATCAATAGATGATGTGTCGACTGTGTACCTGAGAAATCCAGAAATCGTCCTGTTTCCCGAACTGTCAACAGCAACCAGATAACCCTCAAAACTGCTTTTCACTGTAAAGGAATCCGGGAAAAGAATTGGTGTACTGTCCTTTTCCGATTTCTGGTAAAAGAACCTGCACGGCTCGTTACTGCTGATCTTTACTTTAACAGGGCCGGGATAGTTTCCAGGCTGAGGATCAATACTCAGTGATGGTGCCCTGGAATCAAGGACAAAGATGGCGGAATCAAGCTTTGACCTGTTGCCAAAATCATCTTCACCGTAAAAGTATACACTGTATGTTCCATCTTCCGTTATTGCAACAGGCCTCAAATACTGCTTCATTTCATCCGGACCGTTTTGAGAGATCCAAAGTGTGGCGCTCTCATTTGAGGTAAGCGTTATATAGAAGACCGAAGAATGCCACTTCTGCTGAGGCTCAATCTTTATCACAGGGGCTATTGTATCAAGCCATAACGGAACAGCATCTTCCTTTGCATACGATGGATGCGGAAGAAGAAACAGAACGGTTCCTGTGATAAGGGATATAAATTTACTTACGGGCACTGCTTATCTTTCCCTCTATAGTCTTTCTGAGTTTCTTATCAACTGTTCTGGCCAGCGCTTTTTCCCAGTGTTCAACAGCGAGATCCTTGAACCCTCTGTACCGCATATAAATATCTCCAATGATATGATCCGGTTCAGGGTTTTCGGGATTTTTCTGGCTGGCTATTTTCAGTGCATAGATTGCATCTTCGTAGTTTTGTGCTCCCTTATTTACTATAAGATCGTACATGCACATTCCTGTGCCCAGATATCCCTCCGGGTAATCAGGAAAATCCCTGATAAGGAACTGGTATTTCATTACCGCAACTTCGTACCATCCAAGCTTCCTGTATATCCCGGCAAGTCTGGCAGTCATTTCTTTGTTGCCGGGCAGATGCTCAAGATATGCTTCCATGTGTCTGGCCGCATCCTGGTATCGGTTCTGCGCAAGGAGAATGCGAACAAGGCCGTTTAAAGCCTCTTCGTGATATGGCGATAGGTCAAGCACCTTTGTGTAACACTGCTCAGCGTTCTCATACTTTCGAATTTTTTCCGCTATAACAGCCTGCTTCAGGAGAATATCTATCCTGCCCGGAGCATATGACAGAAGCTCATCGAAATATTCATAGGCTTTCTTCAAATTGCCTTTTAATAAATACGCACCCGCAAGATTGTAAATGACAGAAGTATTCTTTGTTCCGTTTTTATAGGCACGCCTGTAAGCAGCGATTGCTTTCTGTGGATTTTTCTCCAGGTAAAAAACATTTCCCGCATTGTTAAGAGCTGACTGGCTCAGAGATGAGTTGGAAGATGCTTCCATAAAGAGCTTCCGGGCTTCTTCCTTTTTTCCCAGATGATAATAAACCACTCCCAGATTGACAAGAATGTCATTTAGCTTCGGGTTTGCCTCACGGGCTTTCTGCAGCAATTGTGCGGCTCTGTCAAACCAGGTTAACTTGAAGTAGGTATGGGCCAGATCAACCATTATGGTGGGGTTTTCAGGATCGATGGAGAGTGCGGACTCCAGCACCATCGATGATTCCATCAGGCGACCACTGTTACGATATGCTGCTCCCAGAGAGGAATAGTAATGAAGATATTCGGGTCTGACCTTTATCAGCCTGTTAAAAAACTCCACTGCCATGGTATATTCACCTGCGGCAAGATAAGCCCTGCCAAGAGAGAACTCGACACTAAGATCAGACGGTGCAGATGCAACTGCTTTGGTCAGAGATGCAACTGCTCTCTGGGTTTCACCCTGAGAGAGATAGAAATTTCCGATTGCTTTGAGACCTGCAGCAGTTTTCTCAAGATTTTTCCGATGCTGGGCAACAAATTGTGAAGCTTCAGGTAACAGATCCGAATCCACAAGCGAATTTGCCGCATCGGCGATAATAAAGGGATCATGAGGTGAAAATTTCACTGCACGTCGATACCACTCTCTTGCATTTATAAAATCTGCGGTCCTCATGCTCAACGATGCCATGCGGCACCATGCAGAACCAAATTCAGGCTCGATCTCTACAGCCCTTGAAAAAGCGCTCATCGCTGCATCAAAGTTCTTTCTCATCTCAAAACCATACCCGGCAAGATAGGTCTGAAAGGCGGGTGCAGTGATCTTGTTTCTTGCCAGTACTCTTGAAGAGTCCTCCCCGGAAAGATTGATCTTCAATAGAGAAGCGCACTTTAAAACCAGATCTGGTATGTAAACATGGAAATCTTTCAGCCCGGCAGAAATTCTGGTATCCATTTTCAGCGGTTCGTCTTTGCCTGTAGCCCAGATTATCCTGGAGCTGAGGAAAACCGAGTCATCTCTGACGAGATAATTGCCGCCAATAAGCACATCCCAGCCCCACCTGTTCCTGTGCGCAGTAATAAGACTATCGGAGTCTAGCTCGTATCCTGTTGAATCAACCTGAAAAAGATAGAGCGGATCCCATATCTGCAAACCGCTCTTCTGGCCCATTTTATTGAAGAATGCTTCAGGGAAAGCAGATCCTATCCAGTCATAAAGCGGTAAATCTGTTTGATTTTTAAATGGAAATACAGCAATGCTCAATTGTGCAGCAGAGGCAAGTTGGAGAAAAGATAACAGTAGAAGAGCCGTTCGCTTCATTTTAAGGATAGGCCCGCCCGCACCTTAATGACCCGATTATTTAAATCAAAAATTATATAAATAATATGTAATAATAAGTTAATGACCATCATGTAACAAGGTTTTTCCGGAAAAAAGGCGCTGTTTCAGTTAAGTTACAGTTATTAGATAAAGTAAATTAATTACATTCCAGAGAGCTGTTTTGGCAATCAGATTGACCTGTTGACAGTAAAATAGTATTTTTTGTGTTTTGTCCAAGAGATTATACTCACAATTTTAAGGAGAGATTTTCATGCAGCGACATAAGTCTGTAGAGAAGCGTGCCCGTAAAAACGTAGTAGAGAATCAGATAAATCGTCAGGGACGGTCACGTATTAAAACTGCTGTTAATAAAGTTTTAAACTCCAAGGACAAGAAAAGCGCCCAGGAGGCCCTGAAAAATGCCGTTTCAGTTCTGGATAAAAGTGTCAAAAGCGGCCTGATTCATAAAAATAAAGCAGCTAACAAGAAATCTACTCTTTCCAAAATAGTAAACAAACTGGAAAAATAGCTAAAGCAAAGCAGCGCCATCCCAGGAACGGTGCTGCTGCTCTGTTCACCCTGCTTTCGGTTCATTGCTGCAAATAGTAATTTTTATTTTTTGATTTCACGCAGCCTGGTGTGGTGATTATAGTTCAGTAACCGAGAGAATATCCGTGCGCCTTTCTGGTCTAAAATTTCTCTTTTTTTTCTCTTTCATTACAGCAGCAACCGCTTCTCCTCTGAATCTATTCTGGACTGACCAGATCAATTCAGCTATACAGGAGAGAGATTCATATTTCTCGGCAATGGGGGTCATTTCAGAGAACAGCCGCAGAAGTATCGATGATGAGCAGAGTAAAATCAGACTATCCGGCCTTCTGGACTCCTCACCCGCATATAACAATCCCTGGTTCAATCTGTTAAAAGGCATTTCAACTCTTGATACAGTCGGCGGAGTGAAAGAATACTCTTTTAATCGTGCTCTGTCTCTTGCACAAAAGGACCCCGGAACAACCTGGGTACTTTTTGTGGAGTTTACCAGATATAAGCAGGATGTGTGGGCAGAAAAAAGTATCATACAGCTTGAGAGGCAACTGTTTGAATCCGGCGCACGCTCCTCACGGATAATCTCCAGCCTGTTGCTCAATTACGGGATTCTTGCGGAAAAGGAAAAAAACACCGTTAAAGCTCTGAAATATTATGAATGGGCAAAACGGTTTGATCCTCTGGACGGAGCTCCGTATCTTCGCAGTATCCTCCTTTATTTCCCTTTTTCCTTAAATGGTCTAAAGGAGGAACTCGGTGGTTTTCTCTACACACTCAGGAATTCATGGACTGAGCAAATTGAGTTTTTCAGCACTGGTTATAACTGGTTCAGATGCGTAATTCTGTTTTTTATACTTTCAGTTTTTATAACACTGATTATAAAGTACTTTCCTTTCTCGCTCCATAATATCGCTGATCTCTTCCCTACCAGCGTATCACTAACTCTAAGGACAATCCTTGCTTCTGCATGTGTCATCTCGCTCTCCTCCTTTGGAATCCTGCCTTTCCTGTGGGTATCGGCATACCTTATGTGGCACTTTCTTAACATTAAGGAAAGAGTTCTGCTGGCTGTAGCACTCATTTTTCTGATTCTTGCTCCTTTGGATACTTATCTTCAAAGTATGTTCAGCGAGGCATTGAACCCGGAAAGCAGTGTACAGATGCTCTCGAAAGCGGTAAATGAAGGGTATTCCGATGCACTTTATAAAGAGGTAATCCGCAGAAGCAGTGAAAATCCAACAGACTTTCTTTCTCCCCTGAGTGCAGCTATCTATGAAATAAAGAGAAATGATTACTCTTCAGCCAGGCAGAATATTCAGAATAGTACTGCTTTACGTCAGGACGATCCGGTTGTTCTGATATCTGCCGGAAATCTCTCCTACCTTGAGGGAGACCTGGATAAGGCAAAGACATACTTTAAAAGGGCTCTCGAGCATGACAAGGGATTTGTGAGTGCCAGATTCAATCTGGCCCAGTGCTATCTTAGAAAAATGGAAACCATCACCGGTACGGAAATGCTCAATGACGCCGCAGAGAGAGATCCGACGCGGGTCAATTCTTTTGTCCACAAAAATGACACTTATTTTTCTACAAACTGGCCTGCTTTGCGTCAGGTTATGTTCTCAGATTACTCTCCCATTTATTTCTGGACCAGCATTTTCCCCTTCTATACCGGTAGCTGGAGTGATGCAGGGAGTCTCTGGGGAACAAAGTTTCTCGGATTATCTCCTCTGGTTTCAATCATTGTTTCCGTAATTTTGTTTATTTTCCTTTTCATAATCCACAGCAGAGAAACAAGCCACAGTAAAGTGAGGAGATTTTTCGAGTGTAAGTATTGCGGCAGAATAATCTGCCGCAAATGCAAATCGGGCCTGCTATGCAACTCCTGCTTTGAGAAAACCAGGTTTATCAGAAATGAGAATAAACTGATAAAAAAGCAGCATACCATCTCCAACAGATTCCGCCTTGCGGCAATGATTAAGAAAGAGATTCTGGAGATTATATTCCCGGGTGCAGGGAGCATGCTTGATGGGCAGAAGCCTTTCTTTCTTGTCATTATCTTTTTGCTGGTAACAAGTTTTGTGTATGCGTCCTATGCAGCTCTTTTATTCAACAATCAGGTTTCATCGGCAATAGTATTCCTGTTGGTCATTCTTTTTGCATATAACTTTTTATTTCTCTACAGTGGGAGTGTGAAAATTGTACGGTTTTTCCGAGAGTATTTTAAGATGCAAAAATCTGCATAAAAGGAGGAACTGTTGGTATTAAGCGGCACCCTGCGGGAGTTTATTCTTGCTGATGTGTTCCAGTTACTCACTCAGCAGAAAATCACAGGAAAGCTGATTTTGAATAATGGACGAAGCGAAGGCTTTGTCATTTTTCAAAACGGACTGGTAGTTGCTGCCCAAAAAGATGACGAAAAATTTCTCTCTAAACTCTACAATTACCTCATCAGTGTAAAAAAACTCAGTTCTTCAAAAATACGGGCACTTTTTGCAGCATTTGAAGGTGACATCAGCGGATTAACAAATGAGGTTGCTGCCATGGGCCTCATTCCCAAACATGACCTGAACATGTTTGCAGAATCCACCACGATGGATATCGCCTGCAGCCTTTTTCTATGGAAAACTGGAACCTACCGTTTTAATTCCATTACCAATGTAGACTCTCTGGTTCCCGCAGAAATCTCCATTCCGGTAGAGAATATAGTAATGGAAGCGATGAGAAGAGTGGATGAATGGAACAGGATGCTTCAATGCATCTCTGAGCAGTCAATATTTGTCCGGAGCCAGAAGAGTGCAAATGATCTGATGCAGGAAATCGACCCTCTCTCCGACCCGGACAATTACATTTTGATGCGAATTGACGGTACATCACCTGTCAAGGATCTCTTAAGCAGCCTCTGCCTCAGCGAATACAAAATCTACGAATCATTGTACAATCTCTTACAAAACAAGAGAATTACGGTTCTTTCCGACCGTATTTCCCAATCCGTACAGGCAGCTCTTCACAAGAAAGAGCGCGAACATTCCACTTCACGATTCTACACACTTTTTTCAATTCTGACAGCTCTGGGAATCATCTTGCTTATACTCTTTATGGCCCTTGTGGTCTTTAAAAAAGTAATAGTCCCGGATACGGCCACCGATGCCCATCAAAGCAGAATCGAGTTACCCTCTGCATTGGCAAAAGAAAAGGTTTCCATTGCAAAAATCTACTACAGAGCCAAATACAGCACGGAACCACAGAGTTCGGAAGAACTGAAGGAATTCAGATTATTATCAGACAGGGATTTATCCCATTATCTGATCAATTCAGATTCTGAACAGAAAAAGTGAAATCTTGCATGGAAAATTGTTATACTTAATTATATTAATTGCAAGGTAAAGCTCCTTCTTGCAAAAACTCAATATCAGAACTATATTAATTCTGGTAAAGAGGAATCTCCTACCGGAGCAATTTGGCCATTGATTTAAACAGAAGGACAATTCATGGCATCAATTAATTATGCGGCTAGGGAAATCAGTGTAAAAGTCGTGTATTATGGCCCTGGTTTGAGTGGTAAAACTACCAATCTACAAGTCATACACAAAAAAGTCCCCCCTGAGTTCAAGAGCGACATGGTCTCTCTGGCTACGGAAACAGATCGTACCCTGTTTTTTGATTTCCTGCCTCTGGACCTTGGGAAAATCAAAGGCTTTGCCACAAAATTCCAGCTCTATACCGTACCAGGGCAGGTTTACTACAATGCTACCCGTAAACTGGTTCTCCGCGGTGTTGACGGAGTAGTGTTTGTGGCTGATTCATCTCCGGATAAGATTCAGGAAAACCTGGAGAGCTTTCAGAACCTCGAAGACAACCTGGCAGAATACGGATATAAGCGTGAGAACATTCCAATACTCATCCAGTATAATAAAAGGGATCTCCCGAATGCTCTTCCTGTTGAAGAACTGCAGAAGCTCATAAATAAATACAACCTTCCATGGAATGAGGCTGTAGCCAACAAGGGAATAGGTGTTTTCGACTCCCTTAAGTTAATCGGAAAAATCGTTATAGACTATCTCAATAAAAAGTACTCTCGTCAGTCACCCCGTTCTGCAGCGCCTCAGGCCCCATCGCCTCAACAGGCAAATCCCGGCCCTGCGCCAAGGCAATTTGCTCAGTCGCAGCAGTTCGGACAAGTCAATGCAGGGTTCAGCCAGCCGCAGATGCCCAGACCTGCGCAGCCAAGAGCACCACAGCAGGCACCAAGGCAATACCCCGGTGTTTCACAGCAAATGCCACCAAAGCAGACACCACAATTTCCGCGGATGCCGCAGCAACCCAATATGCAGAATCCATCTCAGAGTCGGCAGCAGATGATCAATCGTCCTTTTACTCCTCCGGTTACAAATACACCGCCGAAGAGTTCTGCCGCCGACGATCACTATATTGACACTTTTGAACCAGCACCTCAGAATAATCCCGTCCCGCCTCAGGCCAGTGCCGATTCCGGTTATTACAACTATGGCAACATCCAGTTGCAGGAAATGGACGAACCACAATTTGAGGCTCAGAATCTTAAAGATCAAAATCAGGATCCCTCATTTTATTCTCAGAATCAACAGGCGGGTTTTTCCGGAGCGGAGCCTGCTCAGGGACAATTTGAAGTCAGTGACAAAACCGATCTGGATCTGGAAATAGAAAAGTACCAGCGTGAGATAGAGGAAAAACAGCGCCGTATGCGCCAGTCAAAGCAATCTCCGCAGAATCATCAGTACCAGGCACCACAGCAGCAGTATCAGCAGCCTGCTCAGTACCAGCAGTTCCAGCAACCCGGGCAACAATTTCAGCAGAGACAGCAGTTTCAGCCGCCTCAGCAACAGTACAATCAGCAGGCACAGCAGTTTCAGCAGCCTTCTGCCCCCAGGCAGAACATGCAAAATCCAGCTTTCGGTGGAACACAGCAGCAACAGCCTTTTGCTCCATCTCAGAGTGCTGATGAAAACGATTACGATGTTTACAATCTGGAAGTTTCATCATATCCTGAGCAGAACCAGACACCTGCAAGGCAGGCCCCGGTACAATCTGATGATGGGGATGAGGATATGTTTTTTACATCGGTAGATACTGATCGTCAGAAAAAACCGATGAGGAAACCAATCAATCCCCGCACAAAGCAGCAGAAGGGTTTCCTTTCAAAATTCTTTAATAACAGGGATACTCTCTGATGAAGGATATGATTCTTTTCCCTGAGGATATTGACCAGTTAAATGCAGTGTTATCGCAACTGGTCCTCAAGGCCAACCTTTTACTCGCTGTTCTGATCAACAAAGACGGACGGTTACTCACAAGTCAGGGAAGCCTTGAAATCGTAGACACGGTCTCCATGGCAGCACTGGTGGCAGGAAACTCTGCTTCTACTCTGGCAATCGCCAATCTCATGGGAGAGACCGAGTTTTCAACAATGTATCATCAGGGAAAAGAGAAGCACATCTATATCGCTGTCGTTGACGAAAATACTTTTCTTGCTCTGGTATTTGATGATCGTACCAATATTGACAGAGTTAAAGTGTTCGCGCGGCAGTTCGACAGACAACTTAAACAATCTCTTGAGCAAGTCTACAACAAAACAGAAGATCAGATCGATCTTGATCTGGGTATGGGTTATGATCCGATGTCGCAGCAGCAATCCTACCCGGAGACTTTTATGAGTGATCAGGCGTTTTCTGAGCCTCAGCAAAACCCGATTGCTTTTCCGGAAAGCAGCCCCCCGGTTCAAAACTTCGTTCCTCCTGAACAAATGGCTCCCATGCCCCAGCCATCAGAATATAAACAAGCTTCTGATGAAGAGGTTTTTTATATTGAATCGATGCAGAAGAAAAAGATGGCTGAGTCTAACGATACCAACCGTCTGTATCTGAAGAATAAAATCAGAGAGACAAAAATTAAAAAAGATAAATAACTTACCAACCTGCCACTGTCTTTACAACTAGCATCAAAATCAGGATAAGAAGCACAAAGCCGGTTATTGTTTGCCAGGAAAGGACTGTTTTCCCGGATCCAAATTCTCTTTCTTTAATCTCCTGATATGTGTCATCCTCATCAGGCAGATCGATTCCATCTAAATACCTTTCCGGTGACCATCCGGTATTTTCATCAGAACCGCAATGGGGACATGCTTTGGCTTTAAGAGAAATTTCACCACCACAATATGGACAATTTACACTTTGATTCATGATATCCTCTTATTAAAATAATTAAGACCCGTCACCGGTATTATTTTCTTCATGGTTACCCTGGGGTAACTCCGTGATTTGAATTATTAAATCACGAGGTCACCACTAAAAAAAAAGAACTATTATGATATTAGCACCAACTTTATTGAACATTTTTCTGGGGCCGGTCTTTCTGGGAGGAATGGCATCACTGCTGTTTGGATACCAGAAGCATTCCAGCAGGAAACCGGGGCTACTGTTCCATTCCATACTGGATAAACCCCAATGGAATATGTCTCAGTATTCCACAGAACGGTTCAGATCTCTTCTTGCTGAATTGAAAAAAAACTCTCTTTCAACAGTATCCCTGAAACAATTCAGTTGTCCCGGGGATAAACCCGGCGAAGTCTTATTGACATTTGATGATGGATTCGAGAACATATACCATAATGCGATTCTGGCACTTGAAGATTACGGATTCAAGGCAAGCATTTTCTGTGTTGCAGGATTTGTCGGGAAGGATTCCACCTGGGATGTCTACAGAAGCAGCAGGCAGTTAACAAAATCACAGATCTCAGAAATCTCCTCCCTGGGTCACGAAATTGGCAGCCACACACTGACACATGCCAATCTCCCCTATCTCAGCAGCAGCAATCTGGAAAAGGAACTGAAGGAATCGAAGCAGAGACTTGAGGACATTACAGGAAGAGCTGTTACAAGTATTTCTTTTCCTTACGGGAGCTGCACCCGTCGTGTATGGGATAAAGTCAAGGAAACAGGATATACTCAGGCAGCGCTTTACAGAGACACTTCTTTTTCGGATCCGGATCTTTACTCTGTTTATGGTGTCTACAGGTTTGATAGGGTCAATGATGTCATGGAGAGGCTGTCAAAAAAAGGGTTTTGTGCTTCAGCGGCACGAGCCAGGATGATGTCGCATTTTTCCAAAGGATCCCCGGTCTGGAAATTCAGAGAAGACTATATTACCGTTCTGTAAACTTCCATTTCTCCACCATTGTTGTTTTTAAAGGAAACTGTAATTATTTTGTTCTAAGATTATGGGAAACAGATTTTTTACAATACAACAGATACTGGATGAGACGGATGGCAGAGCCGGAATGACGGTCAGGTATACCGGAACTGGTGCCATGCTGTTCTCCGAATTCGGAGCGCGGCTTCTGGGGCTTTTTCCAGACAAATCCGGTCTCAACCTGCTCTGGCTTGCACACGACCTGAGAGAAAAAATCGACAACCGCAGTTGGCTTACCGGTGGGGAAAGATTGTGGATCGCTCCTCAAAGAGATTATTTCTTTGAAAACCCCCGTGATTTCGAGGGTTTCAGAGTCTCGCCGGAAATAGATCCCGGAGTATATAAACAAAACGGGGATCTTCATTATGAAAACATCTTCTCTCTGCTTGATTACATGAGAAACCGGATATACGCGGAAAGCCTGGCAAGCAGGCGTTTTCAGCCAATCGATGACCCGTATTGCAGCGGTCTGCCATATGCTGGTGTAAAGATTACCGATCACCTGTCGATCTCAAGCCCGGGCCTCGACCTCTGTCCCTGGTCAGTATCGATGGTCAATTCTTGCGGCCCGGGAAACCCTGGTACTGCACTTTTTCCGGTCAGAAACAACCCCTCACTTCTCAGCTACTTTGATCCCGTTCCACCGGACAGAGTATCACTGGGAAACGGCTACGCCCGCTTCCTTCTTGATTCCAGAATGCATCTGAAACTGGCAATAAATCCGGAAAACATTGTCTGGGAGAACCCTGCCAAGATCCTCTATGTTTCTCCTTTCCCGGACCGTCCCGAATGGTTCTGCGTTATCAAGAGAAGCGATGATCTCCCCAGAAATCAGGATGAGTGTGTCGATATATCCATGAGCAATCCCACAGGACCCAAGGGAGCAATCCAGGTATACAACAATCTTTCCGAAGATCACGAGAGACTCTGCTACGGGGAGATTGAACTGCAGTTAACAAAAGGCAGATCAGTTGACGGGAGGACCATCAGCACTGCTACTCATGAACTGCTCGGTTACAGCGGAACCAGAGATGAAATACTGGATCTGGCCGGCAAGGTGTTAGGTATCGACTGCAAACCCGAAATTTACTGCTGATCAGATTCCGGAATAATATCCACAGCAAAGGGTCCCCTGGAAGTCCTTACAAGCCGGAATTTAACCAGTTGCCCCTCATTTACAATCCGGTAACCGGTCTTTCTGATCTCTCTGTAGGAAAAACGGATAACTCCCGGCTCACAGTCCGACTCAATAAACCCGCAGCCAACTATATCATTAAAGAAGCGTACTCTTCCGTTCTGCATACCAGCTCTCAGCCCTTTTTTCCGAGTACTTCTGCCAGATTCCTTTCGTAAGGAGGAGTGATTACCCCTTTGTCAGTGATAAAAGCACTGATCAGATGAGACGGAGTAACATCAAAAGCGGGGTTATACACTTTTACGCCTGAAGGAGCGGTCTGCTTTCCAAATCCACAGGTTACCTCTTCCGGACCCCGTTCCTCGATAGGGATCTCTTTCCCTGTATGGAGCGAGAGATCAAAAGTGGAAAAAGGAGCTGCGACATAAAAAGGTATTCCATGAGCCCTTGCCAGAAGAGCGACACCATAGGTACCAATTTTGTTGGCGGTATCACCGTTACTGGTAATCCTGTCTGCCCCCACAATCACCGCGTCAATTCTCCCTCCAGCCATCACCGATGCAGCCATGTTATCACAGATCAGTGTAACAGGAATTCCGGCCTGTGACAGCTCAAAAGCGGTGATTCTGGCCCCCTGAAGCAGTGGACGGGTTTCATCTGCATAGACATTGAATATTATTCCCTGCTCTGCTCCAACATAAACAGGAGCGAGTGCGGTTCCATATTCTGCCGTGGCCAGTCCTCCTGCATTGCAGTGCGTTAGAATCGTTTTTTTCCCTTTCAATAACTCCAACCCGGCCTCACCTATCGCCCGCCCGGTTCTCCTGTCTTCTTCAAGAATCTCAATTGCCTCATCTAATATTTTTTCTTTTGTTTCCTTTATTGAGGCACCATTCTCGATGCTCTGTACTCCTGTACGATTAATTCTCTCCAGAGCCCAGAAGAGGTTTACTGCAGTGGGTCTGGAACCAGCGAGGTATGTAGCTTTACTGTTTAGATTTTCGATGAACTCCTGAGATGATCCGCTTTCAGGAAAACCCCTTATGCCGAGGTAGATACCAAAAGCCGCTGCAATGCCAATGGCAGGTGCTCCTCTGACCTTAAGCACCTTAATCGCATCATACATGCTTTCAATAGTGTCTATTGTTTCGTAATGTAACTCAAGAGGCAGTTTTGTCTGATCTACAATGACTACAGAGTTTTCCTTCCACTCTATAGTTTTAATCCGCGGCATTTTTTTAATCCTCCCGGAGAAGAGTAATCTAAGTTTATAATCTCTGAGTGACTTCAGGATTATTACATTGGAATCCTTAATCACCTCTGATGCGTGAACTGTCTTCTGATGCTATCCAGAGAGGAATTCGAAAAAACACCAGAAATAATCCTCACAGCAATAAAAAAAACTCACTTCAGGACTGTTTATACCTACAGCTCATTCTGAAGTGAGTTGGTTTTTACGGAACTCGATTAATCGGAAGATTCCTCTTCCTTCTTGTGGGCCTCAATAATCTTTTTCGCCAGTTCAGCAGGAACAGGCTCATAATGAGAAAATGTCTTTGTATAAAACCCTCTTCCCTGGGTAAGTGATCTCAGGGTTGTAGAGTAATTCTGAACCTCAGCTTCCGGGACTTTAGCGGTAATAGTCTGATTCTTACCACTTGGACTCATTCCTCCGATTTTCCCCCGGCGTGAAGACAGATCTCCCATGATATCACCTGTATACTCTTCAGGAACTGTGACTTTCAGTTCCACAACAGGTTCAAGAAGTATAGGCGATGCCATTTCAAAGGCTTTCTTAAAGACTTCGCGGCCGGCAATCTGGAAAGCTATATCCTTTGAGTCCACAGGATGTGTTTTTCCGTCAACCAGAGAGACTCTTACATCCACAATCGGATATCCGGCTATAATACCCTCTTCAAGCTTTGCGTGTATACCCTTATCGACACTGGGACGCAAAGGTTGATCAATAACTCCACCGACAATTTTGTCGACAAATTCGTAACCGCCACCACGAGGAAGAGGTTCCAGATCTATAAATACACGTGCGTACTGTCCTGCTCCACCCGACTGTTTCTTATGCGTATACTCGACATATTTTGCAGACTTGGTAATGGTTTCTCTGTAAGAGATTTTGGGTTGTTTTTTATCCACTTCCACTTTAAAACGATTTTTCAGGTTTTCCAGAATAACATCAATCTGAATATCGCCCATCGCAGAAAGGATAGATTGACGAATGTCCGGATGGAATTTATAGGTAAAGCTGATGTCTTCCTCACGAAGTTTATTGAGTCCTACCGCTATCTTATCTTCATCACCCTTCTGCTTGGCTGATATCGCTACACTGACAAGTGGTTCCGGAAGGTCAATAGGAGGAAATTTGAACTTCACACTCTTATCCACCAGGGAATCATTGGTATGAGTGTCTTTTAATTTCAGGAGTCCGCCGATATCCCCGGCGACAATCTCTGTTGCATCGGTGCGTTCCTTCCCTTTCAGGTAGTACATGTTACCGATACGCTCAGACATGCCTTTGGCGGTATTCAACACATCAGAGCCTGTTGTAAGTTTTCCGGAGAAAACCCTTGTAACGTTGATCTCGCCAAGATGCTCCTCAGAGATAGTCTTGAAGACAAACGCTGCAAGGGGTCCAGATTCCTGGCAGGGTATGGTTTTGGTTTCCCCGTTCTCGATAACCTCAACCTCTTTGCGGCTTTCTGCCGAGGGGCACAGATTTACAATTTTAGTAAGCAGTTGATCGATTCCGATATTCAGAAGAGCACTTCCGACAAGAAGCGGATGAACACTTCCGGAGGCAATTCCTTTTGCCAGACCAGCTCTCAGTTCATCATCCGTCAATTCCCCTGCCTCAAAATACTTGTTCATGAGATCTTCATCTGTTTCAGCAACTGACTCCATCAGTGACTGCCTCAGAGAATCGACAGTGTCTTTCATATCAGCAGGAATTTCGATTTTATTTCCGATGCCATTTCCATCACGGGTATATTCATAAGCTTCCCTGGCAACCAGGTCAACTACACCCTTAAAAGCAGCTCCGGCGGAGATTGGAATAACCAGAGGGGCGACACCTGTTCCGTAGGCTGATTTGACTGCATCCAGAGTTTTCTGGAAATTGGCGTTTTCCTTGTCCATTCCGTTTACAAAAAATATTCTCGGAAGCCCGGAATCATCGACATACGAAGAAACCAGTTCGGTACCGACCTGTATTGCATCAACCGCATCAACAAGGATGATAGCTGTTTCCACAACTCTGAGAGCGGCTTTTGCATCACTGAGGAAATCCAGGAATCCTGGAGTGTCAAGGAAATTAATCTTGGTGTCTTTCCATTCGCAGAACCCCACATGCATCGAAATGGTCATTTTGCGTTCTTTTTCGTCGCTCCTGCTGTCAAAGATACTACTGCCATTATCGACTTTGCCCAGTTTGGAGGTAGATTTGGAGGTGAAACAGGCAGCCTCCAGGAGGCTTGTTTTTCCTACACCACCATGAGAGAGAAGACAGACATTTCGAATCGATCCGGCCTGATATTTTTTCATGTATCCTCCATAGAAGTTCTGCTATTTAATTCAGAAAACCTGGAAAAAAACTGATTTTAAGCCGTATTTGCAGAGGGATCTCTGAAAAAGGCAAGATTTATTAATATATAAATACGCCATTACCTGTGCAAGAAGTCACATCTTTATTTTAAACGCTCAAGTCAGGTGACGCTTGTTGCAGTTTTGCCAGGAGGGTTTTCCCGGAGTATTTAAACAAAAAACCCCTGAAATTGTTTCTAAACAAATTCAGAGGTTTTTTGTTATGGAGCTGGACGGGTTCGAACCGACGACCCTCAGACTGCCAGCCTGATGCTCTCCCAACTGAGCTACAGCCCCTAAAGTTTATTAAAAATACAATCCTCTAAAGTAGGAGTCAAGCAATGACAGGCTTGTCCTTACTTCCCCTCCCGCTTCATGATTTTTGCCCACTCATCCTTAAGAGTGACGGTGCGGTTAAAAACCGGTGAGCCTGGCCTGGAATCCGGGTCAACACAGAAATATCCGACACGCTCAAACTGAAAGCGTTCTCCGGGCTTTGCCTCTGAGAGTGATTGCTCCACCTTGCAGGAATTCAGAATTTTCAGGGAATCGGGATTGAGATTGAGCATGAAATTACCCTCAGGCGCATCATCAGGGTCCTCTTTGCTGAACAGTTTTTCATAAAGCCTAATCTCTGCATCAACAGCATGTGCCTCTGAGACCCAGTGAAGAGTAGCCTTCGGAGAACGTCCGTCAGGTGCAGCCCCTCCGCGTGTAGCAGGATCGTAGGTACAACGAAGTTCTACAATCTCCCCTGTGGCAGGATCTTTCACCACTTCCTTACAAGTGATAAAGTAGGCATACCTCAGTCTGACCTCACGGCCCGGAGCAAGCCTGAAGAATTTTTTCGGCGGTTCCTCCATAAAATCACCACGCTCAATATAAAGAATCTTTGAGAATGGAACTTTCCTTGTTCCCATCGATGGATCTTCAGGGTTGTTTACAGCATCGAGGAATTCCACCTGTCCTTCGGGGTAATTCTCAATCACTACCTTCAGCGGTTCAAGGACCGCCATGACCCTGAGTGCTCTTTTATTTAGATCCTCTCTCAGGCAGTGTTCAAGAAGAGCATAATCGACAATACTGTCACGCTTAGCGACTCCGATACGCTCACAGAAGTTTCTTATCGACTCCGGAGTAAACCCTCTTCTGCGTAAACCCGAGAGTGTTGGCATCCTGGGATCATCCCAGCCGCTCACCACTTCATCCTTTACTAACTGCAGAAGCTTCCGTTTGCTCATTACAGTGTATGTAAGGTTGAGTCTGGCGAATTCGATCTGCCTGGGGTGATGAATCTTGAGCTGATCGAGAAACCAGTCGTAAAGCGGACGATGGCCTTCGTATTCAAGAGAACAGAGTGAGTGAGTGACTTTTTCTATTGAGTCCTCGAGGCCGTGAGCCCAGTCGTACATGGGATAGATAACCCATTTTGTCCCTGTACGGGGATGCGGAGCTTTCTTAATGCGATACATTACCGGATCGCGCATGTTGATATTGGGATGAGCCATATCGATTTTAGCCCTCAATACCTTCTCCCCCTCATCAAACTCCCCTCTGGCCATGCGCTCGAAAAGATCGAGGTTTTCCTCAACAGTCCTGTTTCGATATGGGCTCTCTTTTCCCGGTTCTGTCAGGGTACCTCTGTACTGACGAATCTCCTCTGCGTTGAGATCATCTACATAGGCCTTTCCATCCTTTATCAACTGTATAGCCCAGTTGTACATCTGTTCGAAATATTCAGAGGCAAAATAGATTCTCTCTCCCCAGTCAAAGCCAAGCCAGCGCACATCATTTTCTATGGCATCGATATACTCCTGCTCCTCTTTTGCAGGATTAGTGTCGTCGAATCTGAGATGGCACTCGCCATTGAACTCCTCAGCCATTCCGAAATCGATGCAGATTGCCTTTGCATGCCCGATGTGTAAATACCCGTTTGGCTCAGGAGGAAAGCGGGTCACTACTCTCTCCCACTTGCCTGCACTCAGTTCCTCTTTAATAATTTCCCTGATAAAATTAGCCGTCTGTGCAGGAGGCTGTACATTTGATCCATTGCTTATAGAATTATCCATTTTCCTTTTCCACCTGTGCTGTTGTTTTGCTGATAAATTCGATTGCACGTTCTATTCTTCGTAAAACAGTTTCCTTGCCAAGTGTCTGCATCAGTTCAAACAGACCGGGGCCGAAGCTGACTCCGCTGACCGCAAGCCGTGTGGGATGAATCAGTTTTCCGGAAGAGATACCCGATTTTTCGGCAAGGTCTCTGTAGAGAGTCTCGAGTTTCTCATGTGAAAAGTTATCCTGAACCGAAAGAGCAGATTTGATCTGAATTAAGTTTTGCAAAGAATCCGGAGTAAAGGTCTTTCTGGCCGCTTTTTCCTCATAGGATTCCGGGTCTTTGAAGAAATAGGATGAATTATCAATGAGTTCTGTAATGCGTTTTGATCTTCCCTTGAGCAGATCAATTATTTGAAGCAGCCATGGATCATCGGAGGTCTTTTCTGATGATAGATACCCCCTCTCTTTCCATACAGGGAGTACTTCTTCTGCAAGAGAACGTGAATCTCTCTCGGCCATGTAAAGCCCGTTCATCCATTCCAGCTTTTTCTCATCCAGTACCGAGGCTTTCGGCGAAACCTGTTCAAGGGAGAAGGCCTTGATAAGTTCCTCCCGGCTCATTTTTTCCCGATCATCACCCGGGGCCCATCCAAGGAATGCCAGGAAATTAAACAAAGCCTCAGGAAGGTACCCGGCGTTTTTATAATCCATAACAGAGGCAGCACCTTTTCTCTTGGAGAGCTTGCCACCATCGGGGGAAAGGATAACCGGAAGATGGGCAAAAACAGGCGCTTCCCACCCGAAGGCTTCATAGAGCAGGACATGGCGGGGTGTTGATGCAATCCACTCATCACCGCGAAGTACATGTGAGATCGCCATGAGGTGATCATCAACCACATTTGCCATGTGATAGGTAGGATAACCATCGGATTTTATCAGTACCAGATCGTCAAGGACATCACTGCTGTACTCGATTTTACCTCTGATACCATCTTCGAAAGCGACTGTTCTTCCGGAGGGGATTTTAAAACGGATCACATACGGTGTACCGGCATCGAGGAGTTTCTTCTCCTCTTCCGGAGAAAGATTACGGCATTTACGGTCATAGCCGGCGTTCTGCTTTGTCTTCTCCTGCTCGGCTCTCAACTGCGAGAGTCTCTCAGGAGTACAGAAACAGCGGTAAGCGTGTCCGCTGTCCAGAAGTATCTGAGCATGTTTTCTGTAGATATCAAGTCTCTGAGATTGAATATAAGGGCCGTATTCTCCCGGAGCCTCAGGTCCCTCATCCCACTGAAGTCCCAGCCATCTGAGACTCTCATATATCTCCTTGAGGGCATCTGCCACAAAACGACTTCTATCGGTGTCTTCGATTCTCAGGATGAAAGTACCACCATGATGACGGGCAAAAAGGTAGTTAAACAGGGCACTTCTGGCTCCACCTACATGGAGGTAGCCAGTGGGTGAAGGAGCAAAACGGACTCGTACCGGTTTATTCATTTTCAAATGTTCCTTTCAGGTTCAGGAGTCTAAAAATACGTTTTTATTTGTTATTTCGGGACTTTTTTATGAAATGTGTGTTTAAGTGATGCAGGACCCGTCTGTACATTTCCAGATGGAACGGATTTTGAAGCAATGTTAAACAGAGCAAGGAGCCCGCGTTAAGGAAAGAGAGTTTCGGCATGTAAAGGTGTGCGGAGGCAATATGAGACTGTTTTGGAAATTCCTCAATTTCAGACTTACCGGCAGATTCTCCACTGAAAAGAGCAACAACGATAAGCAAAACGTATCAGAGGTTAACAGAGAAACTCTGCCTGACGGATCAGAGCCGGTGTCAATAGGTTCGGGAACAATCTCCGGGCTTATTGAACAGAATGAGACAGATATTCTTTATGAGATCAGCAATAAGCAACTGGGGTTCAGACGCACACTGAAACTTCTGAAGCCGGGCAATACAAAAGAGAACCAGAAAAGATTTGTGAACCGTTTCGCAGTCGCGGCTCAACTCACTCATCCAAATATCACCACGGTACACAACCTTGGGAAATGGAACGGTCTGGACTTTGTGGAAACGGAAAGAGTTTCCGGGTTCAGTGCGGAAAAGTTGATCAGTAATAATACTCCCCTCCCTCCGGCAGTGTGTACCGCAGCGGGAATACTGATATGTAAATTTCTTGAATACATCCACGGAGCCTGTATAGTTATAGAAAACCGGGAATTCAGAGGATTTCTCCACCTTGATCTTAAAACTGGAAGCCTGATTTTTTCCAATTCCGGAGTGCTGAAAGTCAGTGGCCCGGGGAAAGTAATACCAATTCAGTTAGCAAGGTCCGGGAAGTTCGAGGCTGAGGAGATTTCTCCTTATTACAGCGCTCCTGAGGTCATGACAGGTGAAACAACACCGGATGAAAGGTCGGATCTTTTCTCCCTCGGCTGTATTCTCTATGAGCTTGCATCCGGAAAAAAAGCAGTTCAAGCCCCAGAGCAGAGCAAGGAGCAACTGCGCATCGGAAAGGCTATCAGTGGTCTTCCGGCCGGGTATACCATATTAGTAAAGAAATGTCTCTCTTTTAGAAAGGAAGACAGACCTACAGACGCGGAAACCGTGAGAGAGGAACTTGAGGAGATCCACTCCAGGATCACAAGCCTCTCACCTGAGAATACAATTTCTCAATTTATCAATCAGCGCAAAATGAACGAACCGGCAATGTTTCCAGAATCCATCAAGGGTACCGGAAAACCCTCGAAGTGCATAAGTGGAAGCATGGTAGCGGTATCCGCCTGCATTCTGCTGCTTGCCGCATCACAGGAGGTCAGAGATGCCTCAAAGAGATTTGGAAGATCTCTGCAAATAGTATCATTAGTCGAGTATATCCTGAAAACCGGAAAGTCTGCAACCAGTTTACCATCAGTACTATTCTCCGGAAACCGGAAAAAACAGACGGATAAAATATCACCTGTTCAGCAGGTACACTCCAGACCTGCAGAAGTTTATACTCCACAGACAAGCAAAGCATCATTTACCGGCCTCACTGAAACAAACAAGGCAGAAAAAAACAGCCCTCCGCAGACAAAAGATGCACTGATGACGCCCTGGCAAACCATTGGAAAAGATACAGGCAGCTATTCTGATCCCGGTATTGAAATCAACGATGGAGAGCACTATCTTAACAAGGCATGGCAGCTTTACGGAAAGCAGGACTATACCGGAGTTCTGGATAACCTTAACAAAGCAGACTCACTCCCTTCCAAACACATAGAAGCTACATACCTCTCCAGAAACATTCAGCACCTGAGAGCGAAAACTCTTACTGCCGTTTTCCGCAATACCCCATCTCAGGCAAACCTGACCGCTGCTTTAAATTCCTGGGAGGAGCTATTGCTGAAGAACAGCACAAATCCAGACAGCAGCATTTACAAAGAGGCTGAGAAGGAGAAGATGAATCTTAAAACCGAAGCTTCCTGGAGAGGAATTGAGTAGAAATACCCTCAACAGGTCATGCCTTCTTCTTTACAGGTGGAACATAGCTTTTCAGCATCAAAGAAAGAGTTACAACAGTTACCGAACTGAATGCCATAGCAAGGGCAGCCAGTTCGGGACGAAATGTTATCTTCCAGACCGGATACAGAGCACCGGCAGCCAGTGGAATCAGAGCGGCATTGTATGCAAAAGCCCAGAAAAGATTCAATTTTATTCTTGAAAGCAGTTTACGTCCTAATTGAATCGCAGCTACAACATCAACAGGATCACTCTTTACAAGCACAATCTCGCCGCTCTCAAGCGCTATGTCGGTTCCGCTCCCTATGGCTATCCCTATATCCGCCTGCGCCAATGCAGGAGCATCATTGATACCATCACCGACAAAAGCCACAGATTTGTTGCTCTCCTGCAGTTTCTTTACCTCTGATGCCTTATCTCCAGGAAGAACCTCTGCCAGGACATTCTTTATTCCAAGTTTCTCAGCAACTGAGATGGCAGTCCTGCGATTATCACCCGTCATCATTACCACCTCCAGCCCCATATTTTCAAGCTCCCTGACAGCCTTCGCAGATGTTTCCTTGGGCGGATCAGCTATTGCCAATACTCCTCTTAACTGTTTCTCCTCAGCAACCAGCACAACAGTCTTTCCTTCCGCCTCCAAAGGAGTAATTTTTCGCTCCAGAGAATCAAATTCTACTCCGTTCTCCTGCATCAGTTTCCGGTTTCCAATCAATACGGTTTTACTGTCCAGGGATGCACTGACGCCTTTACCCTCGAGTGTGTTAAACCTGGTAACACTCCTTATTTCAAGTCCTCTTTCCGATGTCTTTTCTACTATCGCGTCAGCTAAAGGATGCTGAGACCCTTTCTCCACAGATGCAGCCATGGAAAGCAACACATCATCGGTACAGTTTACGCCTGATACGTCGGTCACTTCCGGTTTTCCTCTGGTCAGTGTTCCGGTTTTATCAAATACAACTGTGGTGATTTTCTGAGCGTTTTCAAGCGCTCCGCCATTTTTTACCAGTATGCCAAGTTCTGCACCTCTTCCAATGCCGACAGTTACCGCTGTCGGAGAAGCAAGCCCCAGGGCACAGGGACATGCTATCACCAGAATGGCTATGAGAGTTGTAAGGGCAAAAAGCAGAGTACTTCCAATTACAAAATACCAGATAGAAAATGTAACCAGTGCGACAACAAGAATAAATGGTATAAAATAGCCCACTACTTTATCTGCTATCTGCTGGATCGGTGGTTTAGATCCCTGCGCATCCCTGACAAGTTTTATTATCTGGGAAAGAACTGTATCACTCCCCACCCTTTCGGCTCTGAAATTCAGCACTCCATGCTGGTTGATGGTGCCGCCAACCAGGGGGTCACCCTCTTTTTTCGCCACTGAAATTGGCTCACCGCTTATCATCGATTCGTCAACCCTGCTCTC
>DAOTAZ010000002.1:0-35638 GCA_035382965.1 Chitinispirillaceae bacterium
ATAATCCATACACCAACTATTCTGAGGTTTACACAAATTTTTCAGCACTCTCTAAATGAACTGGACTTTCTGAAAAATATGGTTTGCACGTAGGCTACATTGTTTCTTTCAAGTAGTCAAAGTACACAGCATTAATTAATGCCCGTTCTCCTTTATTTTTAATAACTCCTTTTATTAACCTCCAGTTTAATGACAACAGAGAATTGTCTCTGTTCATACCTGATAAGGATTATTTACGGAATTGAGAAAAATTGGAGAGTGATGTGACGGATTTGAGCTTCACGAGGCTAATTCAATAATTCACCTGCGAGGTGAAACAATGATAAAAGCAGATTCATTAAGTTACCTCCGGGGTAAAACAAGGATCAAAGGAAAAATCCTTAATTCTCCTATGGGATGAATTCTCAACCGATTCTTTATCTTCCATTTCAAAACTAAATACCCGATAATCCTATCCAATTAAAGAATATTGGTTCTCTTTTCAATTGTATCTCAACCACACAAAATCGTATACTTCACCGTATGGATTTCTTTGAGGTCGAATGGACACCCGAAAAAATCGCACGCTTCTGGAGTGCTTATGAAGAAACACCTGGAATGCAAAACTGGCATTTCAGCAAACAACGTGGAGCAGCACTTCTTTCCTGGACTTCAAAAAAAGCTTCCATCTGTGCTCCTGTTCTCGACCTGGGCTGTGGATCTGGTCACCTCACTTCTTTATTGCTGGCTCGTGGGATTCAAACTTACGGGGCTGATGTATCAGATAATGCCGAAAAGATAGTTACTGGGCGATTCAAAGGTGATTACAACTTCCTGGGCTTCAAACAAATCGAAGCTGGAAAATCTTTACCTTTTGAAAACAATTCCATAAAGACAATATTTCTCCTCGAAACAGTTGAACATCTGCTTCAGCCAGTTCTCGATAACCTGCTTCTTGAGTGCAGGCGCATTCTGGCCTCAGGCGGACACATCATTGTCACGACCCCAAACCAGGAAAATCTTAAGGATTCATTTGTCTTCTGCAGAAACTGCGGTGCTCAATTTCATTCTTTCCAGCATGTCCGTTCTTTGAACAGCAGCTCCCTTTGGGATTTCCTTGAAAAGGCAGGATTTAAAAAAGTGATTTGCCGTTCTGCTGTACTGTTTCCAGACTGGAGCGTATGGCTGGTAGCACAAAAATGCAGAAGAGTATCCTGGATTCCCTGCCCGGAATGTGGTTACCATGTTCCAAACACCTCGATATCCTCTGGAAACAGAATCAGATCAATAATAAGAGAACTTTACCATCTGGTATGCATCGCCAGCACCTGATCTTTCAGTTCCGGATTCACCTGCGAGGTGAAGCAGTGATCAAAGGCAATGTCATTAATTCATCTCTGAGGTAACCCGGAAATCCTGTCCAAAAAAATCATAATAAAAGTAAATTATTGTTCTATGTGAGATGTTTTTTAGATGTTCCAGTCACAAAAAAGACTCTCGATGACAAAAGTCCCAAACCAACGAACCGCCGCGATGCGAGTTCCCTGGTTCTGAATCCTTATTTCATCTCCAGGGTGAAAAAGTGACTTTACCGAAAACCGGTACTCACCAAAAGCTAATAATTCACCCCAGAGATGAATTAGGAATATTTAAACCCACATCCCAAGACAGCCTCTCTTTCCCGCCATCTCCACATTATTCGCGATCGATATCGATAGGTTATGCCCTTGATTGTTTCTGTATGTGAGCAGTTCTCTGTATTTGATCCATCTTTCCAAAGGTTGCAATTTTCATCTCCGGTTGAAAAGATGATTTAAAGCAATCGAAAAAGTCCTTAACTCATCTCCGGGGTAAATTTCCCGCAATACCACCACCCCTCAAACCGAAATAATTTTCCATACAAAAGCATTCAGGGCAAATTCTATTGCTTTGAGTTACCGTGTAATTTATTTTTCAAAACTGTTTTGCCCCTTTGGATAACGGGCTAGTAACTCAGTGGTAGAGTATCGCCCTTTTAAGGCGAGAGTCGAAGGTTCGAATCCTTCCTAGCTCATTTTCCCTTGCCTGCCGAATCCCCGCTTTTGAATACTGAGAGATAAATGAAAATAGAACCTTTTCAGAATCTATGGGCATCCTATTCATTTCCCGGCATTTCTCAATGGCTCAGGGAAAAACCCCGTAATGCACTCTTCTCCGGGCTAAACGGTTCCAGCGATGCTTTCCTGGTAAGCGATCTCCTGGTCCGTTCCCAGCGTCCATTGCTGGTACTTGTTGACAGCAGCAAAAAAGCGGAAACTTTTACCGACGAATGCAAATCCTTCCTCGGAGATGATTCTGTCGCCCTGTTTCCTTCCAGGGATGCCGTACCATACAACATGAAATCACCTTTCGGCCCTACTGTTGAGGCGCGGTTCGGTGTTCTTTCCAGTCTGCTGGATGGTGCAAGGAAAGTGTATGTTGCTCCATATACCACCCTGATGCAGAAGATACTGCCAAGAAAAAACCTGTTCAACAAAATCATCCGCCTGCAGGTTGGAGATGAGATCTCTATTTCCACTCTTTCCGAATGGTTGGTTGACAATGGATTCCATCGGGAAAATCAGGTTGCTGATATAGGAACTTTCAGTATCCGGGGTGGCATTGTTGATATCTATCCTCTGCTTGGTGAAAACCCGATCAGAATCGAGTTCTGGGGAGATACGATCGAAACTATCAGGGAGTTCAACGTTTTTACCCAGAAATCTGTAGAATCAAAAAAAACTGTTCAGATATTTCCCATGAAGGAGTTTTGTTTCAGTAACTCTCAGATAGAGGCCGCTCTGGAAAAAATGGCAGAGTACTGCAGGGTGTCTGGCAATGATTCCATGGTAGTTCACAAGCTTGAACATCAGTGGAAAAGTGTGGGGGATCTGGAGGGAATCGAATGGTTTTTACACTGGTTTGATCAGCCCTGCTCCTCGATTCTCGATTATTTATCAAACGATACCATTATTGTCTGGGATGACATGGTTCCTGTAGAGCGGCGTCTCGATGAATCACGTCAGAATTATGCCAGACACCTGGAGAGAGTCCCGGAAATCTTTTTACCTTTTATCTCCTCTCCGGATAACCTTCTTCACAAGGATAATTCAATTACAGATGATCTGAATTGTTTTGATAATATCTTTGTGGAAACACTTGATACTCCGGCAGATACCGTGAAATTCAAAGTTTCTGTCGGTGAACAGCCTCAGCTTCCAAAGGAGATCGATTCCCTTGCCACTGATTTGAGGGCATACGATGAAAAGGGATTCCGTTGTATTCTGATCTGCCCGAATCTGGGTCATGCAGAAAGAATGCAGGAGTTGATTTCTGACTCTTGTCCCTTTGTTGAGTTTTCTACCGGATTTCTCCTCAGAGGGTTTATTGATTTCCAGAACAAGTTTCTCCTTTATTCCGAGGCACAGATCTTCAACCGCGCGGTTAGGCCGGTTCACATTAAAAAACAGAAAGCCGGCATCCCTCTCGTCGGATTCGACTCTCTTTCTCCTCAGGACTATGTTGTTCATGAAGATCATGGAATAGCCAGATTTCTCGGAATCGAGCGCATTAAAACCGGTGAGAGCCAGAGTGATTGTATGGTTCTCATGTATGCGGATAATGCCAAAGTCTATGTACCGATTGAGGACTTCCATAAGGTTCAGAAATATGTCGGCAAAGACACGGTCGTTCCCTCACTATCAAAAATCGGAACCTCTGCCTGGGAACGGCTGAAGACCCGCACACGTGAATCTTTAAAGGAAATGGCTCAGGAGCTCATTGATCTCTACGCTAAGCGCCAGTTCCTTGAGGGAATAAAATTCCAGCCGGATAACCTCTGGCAGAAGGAGTTCGAGGATTCTTTCATTTACGAGGAAACTCCTGATCAGTTGCGGGCCATAAAGGAATCAAAAGAAGACATGGAATCTTCCAGACCAATGGACAGGCTTATCTGTGGTGATGTTGGGTTTGGAAAGACAGAAGTAGCCATGAGAGCGGCATTCAAGGCTGTGATGTCGGGATATCAGGTTGCGGTGCTTGCGCCTACCACTATTCTGGCAGCTCAGCATTACGCTACTTTCTGTGAACGGATGTCTAATTTTCCGGTCAAGATCGGAATGCTGAGCAGGTTTCTGAAACCCTCTGAACAGAAACCGATTCTGCAGAAAGTACGTGACGGTGGGATAGACATTGTTATAGGTACTCACAGGATTCTCTCTGAGGATGTTGCATTTAAAAATCTTGGTCTGCTTATTATCGATGAGGAACAGCGGTTTGGAGTAAAACACAAAGAGAAGCTGAAGCAGCTAAGATATAAAGTCGATGTTCTTTCAATGACTGCAACTCCCATCCCCAGGACCTTACACATGTCCCTGATCGGAGCCAGAGATCTTTCCATTATCAATACGCCTCCACGTAACCGCCTCCCGATAGAAACCAGGGTTGCTGAGTACCATGACGAGCTCGTCAAATCTGCAGTGGAAAACGAGCTTGAACGAGGTGGTCAGGTTTATTTTGTCAATAACAGGATAAAAAATCTCGATGCTCTGCAGGATAAAATAGAGGCTCTTGTCCCCAGGGCAAGGGTAATCTCGGCTCACGGCCAAATGGATGAAAAAGAGCTGGAGATGATCATGAAGGAATTCATCGCCGGGCGCTTTGATGTACTCCTGTCAACGGTTATAATCGAAAACGGACTCGACATTCCCAACGTTAATACAATAATCGTCAACCGGGCCGACACCCTGGGGCTCTCGCAGCTCTACCAGCTCAGGGGCAGGGTAGGGCGCTCTTCTGAACAAGCCTATGCTTATTTTCTCACTCCTCCCTTCAAACAGATCAGTGAAGACTCACTGAAAAGGCTGCGTGCTCTGGAGCAGTACACTGATCTAGGGTCCGGGTTTCAGATTGCCATGCGGGACCTCGAGATCAGGGGTGCGGGTAATATTCTGGGAACTCGTCAGCATGGATTTATCGCTGCTGTCGGATTTGAACTCTACTGCCGTCTTCTTCAGGATGCGGTAAAGGAGCTGAAGGGTGAAAAGCCGGAGGTTAAAGCTCAGGAAGTAAAAATTGAAATACCATTGGAAGCCTATATTCCAACGGAATATATCTCTGATGGGCCCACTAGAATTGCTGTTTACCAGGAACTCTCCTCTATCTCCTCTTTCCAGGAACTTGCAGAGGTGGAAAAGGGCATCTGTGACCGTTTTGGTGCTTTACCCGGAAGTGTGGATGCTTTGATGCTTCTGATGAAAATCAAACTTCAGGCGCGTCAGCTTGGTTTATCCAGGGTCGCAATCAACAAAAACAACGAACTTGTGCTGTCTTTTGAAGGTGATCAGGAACAGATCAGGGAGAATATCAAAAACATATTTCAATCCAGCGACAGGGAGTTCCAGGTTAAATATGATACCCCTATAAATCTGCATACCCGTCTCAATGCACTGCGAATATATGAACAGGCTATGGAGTCACTTGACATTCTCTGCCGTATTTCACAAAATGTCAGCAGAGAATTTCAGCCTCAGTAATAATTTCCTAAATGGATTTCCGGAAATGCATCATGTATTTTTGTCACAGGGTTTTCTGCCCTTCTTCGTATGGAAAACCATCCTGATATCAACATACCCGGATAACCAGAGCAGGAATGACAAAGATTAAAAAATATTACATTTACCCGGCCGTAGTCCTTTGTACTCTCTCTTTCTGCGGGTGTCGGGAGCAGAACAAAAGCCCGGTCCTGGCGCGTGTCGGAAATTCTGTGCTTACTGTCGATGATCTGTACAGAAGTATACCTCCTGAATACAGCGACCAGATTACAAGAGAACAGAATGTTAATTATGTCAAACAATGGATCGACACAGAATTGCTCTATAGAGAAGCACTGAGATGTAAACTCGACAAAGACAAAGAAATCAAGGATCGACTGGAAAAGATGAAAAAAGATCTTCTGGCTGCAGAAATGATTTCAAAGACCTCATCTTATTCATCCCGGATTGATCCTGATGATGTCAGGGCATTTTATGAACAAAACAAAAGTGAAATGCTGCGTGAAAGTGATGTTGTCAAATATCTGGAAATCGTTGTTGACAGTCTGGAAACAGCCACATTTATCGCCCGTTCAGCATCAGAAAGCAACTTTTCTTCTCTCGCTGTGCAGTATTCAAAAATTCCGTTTTCAGACTCAGGCGCCTATGTACCTCTCGAAGATTTACAGCCGGAATTGCGAAAAGCCATAGAATCCAGAAAAGCTCCGCATATATCCGGGCCGATTAAATCAGAGCTTGGATATCATGTTATTCTGGTTCAGGAAAAGCTGGAAAAAGGAGGGATATGTACACTCGAGGAAGCCTGGGAGGAAATTGTCACACTTCTTTCTTCAAAAGCTCAGAAAGAAAATATTGAAAAACTTTTATCTGATTTACGCCTGAAAAATTCCGTCGAGTTCAATTTTGATCAGATCAGTGGTAATCCTTCCGAAAATTCCGTAATCAATGGTAAATAGGAGAATAAAGATGTCAAAAGCGTTCATAGCAGGTTTGCTCTCATTAACTCTTTTTGCTGTCCTCGCGGCTGAAACACGCCTGGACGGGATAGCGGCGGTTGTAGGAGATGAAGTGATCCTTCAGTCCGAAATCGAGGCATACTGCCTGCTGCGTATCAGCAACCTTGGATTGAATAAAGATTCTGTTGATCTGGATTCTTACAGGAAAAAATTCCTTGATGAGCTTATTGATGGAAAAGTGCTTCTGGTCCACGCCAAGAATGACAGCACTATTTCTGTTACCGATCAGGAAGTCGAAAACGCTGTCAACAATCACATTTCAATGCTGCTCAAGCAGAACAACCTTACACTTGACAGTCTCGATGCTGTCCTGCGCAAAGAACAGAATATCACACTGGCAAAGTTTAAATCAGAGGCTAGAAAAGCTCTCCGGGAGCAGCTTCTCAAACAGAAAGTCCATCAGGCTTACCTTTATTCCATAAAGGTAAACAGAAAGGACGTGGAACAGTTTTATAATCAATACAAAGACAGTCTTCCTTCTGCTGGAGAAAGTGTTCTTCTGTCGAAAATCTCCATGAAAGTAAATCCCCGCGATTCCGTACGACAAGCCGCATTCACAAAAATCAAATCTATCAAGCAGCGGCTTGATAATGGTGCCGATTTCGCAGAAATGGCCAAACAGTTTTCGGAGAGTCCTGAAGGTATTGATGGCGGTGATCTGGGTTTTATTAGTAAAGGCTCTCTGAATGAACTCACCTTCGAGGAAAAAGCCTTCTCTCTGCCTGCAGGCCAGATAAGTGAACCTTTCGAAACAAGGCTCGGTTTCCATATCCTGAATGTCCTTGGAAAAAGAGATCAGAAAGTCCATCTCAGGCAGATCTTCATTCGGGTCGCTCCTACTGAACAGCAAATTCTTTCTGTTACTTCCAAACTCGATTCTATCCGCGCCAACTGCAAATCTTCTGAGCAGTTCATTGCTGCTGTAAAAAAATTCAGTGATGATCCGGCTTCCAAATCACAGAACGGGAAACTGGGATGGATGCCGTTATTGGAGCTGCCTGCTGCAGTACGTACTGCTATCGACTCTTCAGGAACGGGCTTTATTACCATGCCTGTCAAAGAGGATAACTCCTATGCCATTTACAGGGTTGATGATAGAACAAGTAACAGAAAATTGACCTTAGAACATGATTACCTGATCCTGGCCGAAAAAACCAGGGATATACTCGCACAGAAAAAACTCATCAGTCTTGTCTCCGAATGGAGAAAAAAAATCTTCGTGGACATCCGTATCTGATTGGTCTACTGGATGCAGAATACAAGAGGAACAGATGGAACACCTGCTTATCACGCTCTGGCACCGGTCTATGATCGGGTCATGAGCCATGTCGAATATGATGAGTGGCTGGAACTGATTAAAAGAATCATCAAAAAACACATCAGAAAGAAAAATCCGTCGATCTTTGAAGTCGGAGGGGGTACCGGCTCTCTTGGAGAAATGCTTATACAAAATGGGTACAGATATTTTGGCTCTGATCTGAACCGGAATATGTGCAAAGAAGCCAGATTAAAAAATCTACCGGTTTTCTGTGCAGATTGCAGAGCTATCCCTCTTAAAAAACCCTTCGACCTTATTATCTTCCTCTATGATGGAATTAACTATCTACTGTCTATAGATGACTACAGGATTCTCTTCGACCAGGTTTACCAATCTCTATCTCCGGGTGGTTGCTTTCTTTTTGATATTACTACAGAAACAAACTCTGTAAGGCACTTTTTCGAATACCTGGATTTCGAAGAATACGATGATTACTCCCTGGTAAGGCACAGTTATTTCGAGCAAAACGATTCTCTTCAGTTCAATGATTTTACCATCTTTAAAAGGGTCAGGAATAATCCGCCTCTGTATGAAAAATTATCAGAGCGTCATGTTCAGAAAATTCTGCCTCCCAGAATCATTGAAAAAAATATCCCCGAAAACAAGTTCAAAATCCTGGGAATCTGGGATGGCTTTACTGAGCGAAAATACTCCATCAGGTCAGAAAGAATTCACTTCCTCTTGAAAAAAACGGCGTCATCATGATCCAGTTCTCACATGTCACCAAAAAATACGATGATTACGAGGCTTTAAATGACGTTTCCTTTTTTATCGACAAAGCAGAGTTCGTTTTTCTGACTGGTGCCAGCGGTGCCGGAAAAACTACACTTCTCAAGCACATTTACATGGAAGAACTGCCGTCTTCCGGTCAGGTCTTCACCTGCGGCTTCGATTCAAAGTATATCCGCAACAGGGATCTGCCTTATCTCAGAAGAAAACTGGGAATCGTATTTCAGGATTTCAGACTTCTCAATGACAGAAATGTTTTCGAAAATGTGGCCTTTGCTTTGCGGGCAATCGGAAAAAGAGAGAGGGATATTAAAAGAAAAGTATTTGAAGTACTTGCCCTTACCGGTTTGAGTCATAAATGTTTTAACTATCCCAATCAGCTCTCCGGTGGCGAGCAGCAACGGGTTTCAATCGCCAGGGCAATCGTAAACGATCCATGGGTTCTGCTCGCTGATGAGCCTACGGGTAATCTCGATGAAGCAGTATCTCAGGACATCTTTAAACTCCTTCAGACTATCAACAGTTGGGGAACTACCGTAATTATGGCTACCCACGATCTCCAACTCATCAAACCCTATCACTACCGACAGCTCATTCTCTCCAGAGGCTCTCTTATAAAAGGTGGTGATGCATCAGTGAAACCAAAATTTTTTGGAGGAAATTTATGATTTTGATCACCGGATCTGCCGGATTCATCGGATTCAATCTCAGCAGAAAGCTTTTAACAGAGGGAAAAGAGATAATCGGTGTCGATAACATCAACCAATACTATGACCCTGTTCTTAAAGAAGCAAGACTTTCAATCCTCCAGAAGTTCCCCAATTTTCACTTTCACAAACTGGATATCTGTGATTTTAACGGTTTAAAGGAAATCTTCAGCAGGTATAAACCTGATCTGATCTGTCATCTCGCTGCCCAGGCCGGAGTCCGTTACTCCCTCACTCATCCCTTTGCATATCAAAAATCCAACAATGAGGGATTTCTCAATATTCTGGAACTTTCAAGACATTTCACTGTTAAAAATTTCGTTTATGCTTCCTCATCCTCTGTTTACGGAAAAAATACCAAGTTGCCTTTTTCCGAAACTGACCCTGTCGATCAACCCATCTCTCTATATGCGGCAACAAAACGCTCAAACGAACTCACTGCTTATTGCTACAGTCATCTTTACGGCATACCCTGTTCCGGTCTGCGCTTTTTCACCGTATACGGACCCTGGGGACGGCCTGACATGGCTCTGTTCCTTTTCACTAAAGCCATCCTTGAAGAAAAACCGATTCAGATATTCAATAATGGAAAAATGATGCGAAATTTCACATATATAGATGATATTGTGAATGGTGTAATAAGGGTTCTTGATAACCCCAGGCCCAATGAAATTTATAATATCGGGAACAGCAGAGCCGAAAACCTCCTTGACTTCATTGAACAGATTGAACTGCATTTAGGTAAAAAGGCTATAAGAGAGTATCTTCCAATGCAGCCGGGAGATGTCCCTGCAACCAAAGCCGATATTCAGAAAATAAGATCCCTGGGATATGAACCTAAAACCAACATTGATAAGGGAATCGCTGAGTTTATCAGATGGTACAGAGAATATTACAGGGTTTGATTTACATAACTTCTCGATTTTTCCTTGTAACCTGTTGTATTTTAATGAATAGCAATTAATACACCTTAGCTCTCTGTCCTGGTATTGTTTTTGCGGCTTTTTTTCCGTTTGAAATCCGTTTGTTGATTTCGCAGAAATTAAACCGTAAAATCAGGAGGATATGATGTATAAACCTGAAATTTGTGTTGTTGGATTAGGCTATGTCGGTTTACCACTGGCAGTAGAATTATCTAAGTATTTCAATGTTTATGGCTTTGACATAAATAATTCCCGTATCGAGATTCTTAAAAGCGGAACCGACCCCAATAAAGAAGTCTCAGATGAAGATTTAAGAAATTCATCCATGCAGTTTTCCTCGGATCCTTCGGTTATAAGTAAAGCCGATTTTATTATCGTGGCTGTCCCCACACCTATTGACAAACATAAATGCCCTGATCTCACTCCTCTTTACCGTTCTTCTGAAACTGTCGGTGCCAACCTTAAAAGAGGTGCAATTGTCGTTTACGAATCGACCGTATACCCCGGGGTTACCGAAGATGAATGTGTGCCTGTTCTTGAAAAATTTTCCGGTATGAAATGGAAGAAAGATTTTTTTGTGGGCTACTCCCCTGAAAGAATCAATCCTGGTGATAAAAAACACACTTTTGCTACCATAACAAAGGTTGTCTCCGGAGATACTGCAGAAACACTGGAAAAGGTTGCTCACGTTTATGGCACTGCAGTCAAAGCTGGTATTCATCGCGCCGGAAGCATTAAAGTTGCAGAAGCCGCTAAAGTCATTGAAAATACTCAGCGTGATATTAACATTGCCCTGATGAATGAACTGAGAATAATTTTTGATAAAATGGGCATTTCCACTCACGAGGTATTGAAGGCTGCTTCAACTAAATGGAATTTCCTTCCATTTGAGCCCGGACTGGTTGGCGGACATTGTATCGGTGTTGATCCTTATTATCTGGCTTTTAAAGCAGAGGAAATCGGCCACCACCCTCAGATTATCATGGCTGGACGACGCATAAATGATGCAATGGGTAGATACTTCGCCAGAGAACTTATAAAAAAGCTGATACATCAAAAACTTAACATAATGGGTAGTAACGTTCTTATTCTTGGAATAACATTCAAGGAAAATGTACCCGACATCCGCAACTCAAAAGTAATTGACATTGTTAATGAGCTTAAGGATTTCGGCCTTAACGTTGATGTCTGGGATCCTGTTGCCGATCCCTCAGAGGTTCATGAGGAATATGGGATAAATCTAAATCCGGATCCCCCTAAGCATTTTTATGAAGCTGTTATCCTGGCTGTAAAGCACAATTTATTCCTGAATCTGGGACTTCAAGGTCTCCGGGATTTCTTAATTGATAATGGAATCTTTTACGATATTAAAGAGGCAATAGGCTAATGTATTCTCTTTTCCGTTCAAAGCTGTTTTTATTTGTCGGATGCTTCATACTCTCTCTTTCCGGAATCAGTGCTCAACAGGTCGACCCTGTACTGATGAGCCAGATTCAGCAGCAGATTAATAGCCAGAAGATTCCCTCTGGTGGACAAAGTCGCATTCTTAAAGATCTTTATGGACCGGGAGCTCTCTCCTCTCAATCCATTAAAATTCCCGGTCTCATTAGTAAATCCGATACTACCGATTCTATCAGCCTTGATTCCTCTCTGTTAAATAAACCGCAATCAGAAAACTACTCAGTCTACGAAAAACTGCTCAGAGCTGAAGACATTAATCCCGACAGCATTATCTTTTCTCTGAAAATGTTTGGATATGATATATTCGAGAAATCCAAACCTTCTACTTTTGCTCCTACAGATTTTGCATCTGTTCCTGCAGACTACCCCATCAACGTCAGCGATGAAATAATTGTCAATCTCTGGGGTCGAATTAATGAGGAATACCGCCTTAAAGTAGAAAGAGATGGAAAGATTGTAATTCCCAGGATCGGCCCTGTTCCCGTGGTAGGTCTGTCTTTTGGGGCAATGAAGAAAAACATTCAGGATAAAGTTGGAAAGATAGAGGGTGTCAGTGTATCCGTCTCAATGGGAGAACTAAGAACTATTGGGGTTTATATAGTTGGGGAAGTGATGTCTCCTGGATTTTATACCATAAGCGCCCTCTCCAATGTCACAAATGCCCTTTTTGCAGCCGGTGGTCCCACTAAAAACGGCTCATTGAGAAATATCCAGTTAAAACGTAATGGAAAACTTATCTCAAATATCGATTTTTATGATTTTCTTCTCTCAGGAAATGATAAAACCGGTCTGCGTTTACAATCCGGTGATGTCATCCTTGTGCCGATTGTCAAAAACATGGCTGCCGTGGCAGGAAATGTCAGAAGAAGTGCTCTCTACGAACTAAATGGAGAAACAACACTTGCTCAATTGGTCGAGCTGGCCGGAGGAATCACTCCCGCTGCCTGGAGCAATAAGCTTCAGGTCGAACGCTTTACCGGAAACCAGTACAAAACTGTTCTGGATATCGACTCTGTTGGAGAAAAACTTCCTGACTTTCCTATTCAGGACGGCGATCTTGTAAAAATCTTTCCCATCCTGTTAAAGGATAAAAACACCGTATATCTCAGCGGAAATGTCCTCCGTCCCGGAAAATATGAGTTTAAAGAGGGGATGCGCATCAGTGGTCTTATCAAAGATTATAGTTCATTGTTACCGGAAACCTATTTCGAATATGCCGTCGTGCTCCGCCAGGAAGAGCCCTCTTTCCTGAATAAAATTATCGCTTTCAACCTTCTTAATGTTCTTGAAAATCCGGGTAGCAGCGATGATTTGCAGCTTATGGAACGAGACCATATTGTAATCTACCATAAAGATTTTTTCGAACCTGACCGCTCAGTATACATTGATGGTGCTATTACCAATCCCGGAAAATACAAACTACTCAGCAATATGAACGTCCGTGACCTTATTCTTCAGGCAGGTGGGCTAAAGGATGAAGCCAGTCCTTTGAAAGGCGAAATTTACAGGCGCAACTTGAACTGGGGAGAACAAATCGATATTCAAAAATTCGATTTCTGTGTAGAATGTGCTATGAAAGATGATCCTCAGCATAACATCGTCCTGCAACGAACCGATAGGGTCTATATCAGAAATAAAACCGGATGGACTCCCGAAAGAAAAGTTACCCTTCGAGGCCAGATAGCCTATCCTGGAACTTATGTACTTTTTGACGGTGAAACGCTTGGTGATCTGATCAAACGTGCTGGTGGATTCAAGGAAGATGCCTATTTGAGTGCTGCTGTCTTTACCAGAAAATCCGTCAGAGAAATGGAAATACGCCGTATGGAGGAATACGGCAGACAGATGGAAATGGATATACTTAAGCAATCAGCTACCCTTGCGGCTGATAATTCTACAGAAGCCTGGGATGTGCTTAACCGGCAAATGATGTTAAAAAGAATGCTTGATAGTACATCTGCAATGGGAAGAGTGGTCGTTGATCTGGAAAATGAACACTCTTACTCCAATTTCGTTCTTGAGGATGGTGATGACCTCTTTGTCCCCAGAAATCTCAACACCGTTTCTGTAATTGGTGAGGTCTTTAACCCTGCAACCTTTAAATATGAACATAAAAATATTAAAGCATCACACTATATCGAAATTGCAGGTGGGATGAATGAAAACGCAGATAAAAAAAATATATACATCATCAAAGCCAATGGAAGCGTTATAACTAACAAGATATCAAATGTTAAACACTACAGGTTGCAGCCGGGTGATGCGGTAGTAGTTCCTTATAAAATCAAATATTCAAATCCTCACAAGCGTTTTGTGGACACTGCAGATGCTGTTTTCAAAATCTCCACAATCTTCGCTACTTTAGCCACTCTTCTGCTGACAATTTCAAAGTTTAAAGACTAAGGTACAGATCCGGGCCTTTACCTAATCTGTACCTCAGTACTTTAAGACTTCCTATTCTTTACTCGTATCAGTGTCAGCCTGACCCTCAGAATCAGATCCCTGGTTCTCATCTGCAGTTCCGGACTCTTCTTCTGGAACCTTGAAGCTGTCCTGAGCATCTTCTTCCTTCATTCCTTCGGGTATTGTCTCCGGTATCGTTTCCGTCTGACCATCCTCAGAATCATCTGCTTCCCGGTCACAGAGCGCCACATCGATTACACTGTCGCCCTCGTCAAGGCTGATCAACTTCACTCCCTGGGTATTACGGCCAATTGTTGACACTTTATCAACATCTACCCGGATTATAATTCCGTTCCTTGTTATCAACATGAGGTCCGATCCGTCTTTTACCCCTTTCAGCGCCACCACATTGCCGTTTTTCTCTGTTACCTTGATATTTATAATACCCGATCCGCCACGGTTGGTTTTACGGTATTCAGAAACAGGTGTCCTTTTTCCATACCCCTTTTCTGTCACCGTCAAGACATCATGGCTCTCATCCACAATTATCATACCTACAACCTTATCTCCACCTCTAAGAGTAATGCCCTTGACTCCACGAGTATTTCGTCCCAGTTCCCTTGCCGCACTTTCGTGAAATCTCACCGCCTGCCCGGAACTGGTAGCCAGAATGATATCGTCATTGCCGGTCGTAAGTTTACATTCAATTACACGGTCCCCCTCGTCGAGATTGATAGAGTTGATTCCATCACGACGGATATTGGAGTAAGCCGACAATGGTTGCTTATTGATCACTCCCTGCTCGGTAGCTGTAACAATGAAATGGCTGTTATCAAACTCCCGTACCGGCACAAAAGCCGCAATCTTCTCTTCAGGCTTGAGATCAATCAGGTTCACAATCGGTTTTCCCCGGGACTGACGGGCTGTTTCCGGGATCCTGTACACTTTCAGCCAGTAGCATCTTCCTGTATTCGTAAAGAATAGAATGTATGCGTGTGTCGAGGCGATAAACAGTGTATTGATGAAATCGTTCTCCTTGGAATCCATCCCCTTCACACCCTTGCCGCCTCGTCCCTGAGACCTGTAGGTACTTACAGATGTCCTCTTTATATACCCATCATGTGTCATGGTGATCACCATGTCCTCTTCTGCAATCAGGTCTTCAATTTCCACATCGCCTGTTGCATCCACAATTTCGGTCCGGCGAGGATCGCCATAACGGGTTTTCAGATCTATTAATTCATCCTTTATTATCTGCATCCGCTGCTCTCTGCTTTCCAGAATAGCGGTTAATTTATCTATCAGTATAAGCAGTTCCTGGTACTCAGACTCAATTTTATCCCGTTCAAGTCCGGTGAGACGCTGCAGCTTCATATCCAGAATCGCCTTAGCCTGTATCTCACTCAGAGAAAAACGATCCTGCAGCTTTATCTGTGCATCTTCCGGAGAACTCGACCCTTTGATCAATGCCACAATCTCATCTATATGATCCAGGGCTATTCTGAGTCCCTCCAGAATATGTGCACGCTCCTGAGCTTTTTTCAGCTCATAGGTTGTTCTCCTGACAACGATATCATGACGATGATCAATAAAATGTGTGATTAATTCCTTGAGATTCAGTAATCGCGGCTGCAGATCTACAAGTGCAAGATTGATAATCCCGAATGTTGTCTGCATCATGGTATATTTGTAAAGCTGATTGAGTACAACATCACCGAAATCATCTTTCTTTATACCTATCACTATCCGCATTCCACTGCGGTCCGACTCATCCCGGATATACGAAATTCCCTCAATTGTCTTCTGACGAACCAGGTCGGCAATCTTCTCCAGTAGTGATGCCTTATTTACCATGTAGGGAATCTCTGTAATCACAATCTCTTCACGATCATTTTGCGTTTTTACAACTTCCGCCCTGGCTCTGATTATCACCTTGCCTTTACCGGTTCTGTATGCTTCCAGTATTCCGCTTCTGCCATAGATAATCCCTCCAGTAGGAAAGTCAGGACCTGGAATTATCTTGAACAGATCCTCTATTGAAACCGATTCATCATCCACAACCTTCACAATGGCATCAACAACTTCACTCAAATTATGAGGAGCCATATTGGTTGCCATTCCAACGGCAATTCCGGTTGTACCATTTACAAGAAGGAATGGTAATTTTGAAGGCAGTACTGAAGGTTCCTTGAGGGAATCATCGTAGTTGGGAACAAAATCGACTGTCTCTTTTTCGAGATCTGCAAGCATCTCTTCAGCCAGAGCGGTCATTCTACACTCTGTATACCTCATCGCCGCAGGCGGATCTCCGTCTATCGATCCGAAATTTCCCTGCCCGTTCACCATCCGGTACCGAAGAGAAAAATCCTGAGCCATTCTCACCAGAGAATCATACACAGCAGCATCACCGTGAGGATGATATTTACCGATTACATCTCCGACCACACGGGCACACTTCTTTGGTGGTTTGTTATGATGAAGCCCCAGTTCCTGCATACCGAAAAGCACTCTTCTGTGCACCGGCTTCAATCCATCACGTACATCAGGAAGCGCACGTGATGTTATCATGCTCATTGAATAGTCAAGATACGACTTCTGCATCTCGTCTTCAATAAAGACGGAACTTATTCTGTTACCTGCATCACTCATCGGAAATTACCTCTTTGTAAAGTCTTCATCTTCGAGCCAGCGGAGGTGGGGTATTGCACTGTGCGCGGTTGCATCGAAGCTAAGCGGTGTAATTGTAATATGATTATTCATCAATGCCCGTGAATCGTAAGCATCGGAAACTTCTATATCTTTTTTCTCTCCATAAATCATGAAACCCTCCCCGCTGTGATGGCTCTCAACTTCAACTCTCTCATAACTGTCATCAAAGAAAGCCATACTCTGCCAGGTAACAACCGTACCCTTTACTTCGGATACCTGACAGGGAGGGAAATTGATATTGTAAAAAACCTTTGCGTCCTCGGGCAAGGTCCTGTTTTCGGAACTCATTACCCGTCTTATTATCCCGGGAATCATATTTGCGTATTCCCTTGCACTCTCCTCACTCGCTTTGCACAAGGAGAACGCGAAACTGGGAATATTCCAGAAAGCACCTTCCCGGGCCGCAGCAACAGTTCCGGAATAAAACGCGGAAAGTCCGGAGTTTTCACCCATATTCAGACCGGCAACTACTACATCAGGACGCTGAGGAAGAAGGTAACTTACTGCGAATTTCACACAATCAGCAGGTGTTCCGGTAACCATGTACCCGCGCATCGGATCTGATTCCATTTTTTCATAATGAAGAGGTGCATTAAAAGTAAATGCATGCCCGACTCCGCTGCGCTCTCTGTCCGGAGCCACTACTACTACGTTATACTCCTCCGATAAAACATCAAACAATAGTCTTATTCCGAAATATGTATATCCGTCATCATTAGTCAATAATAATGTACGCTTTCCATTCATTTATATGTCCAGATTCTTAACTTTGGATGCGTTTTCTTCAATGAATCGACGTCTGGGTTCCACTTCCTCTCCCATAAGCATGGTAAATATGCGGTCCGCCTCAATCACATCCTCCAGTTTTACCTGAAGAAGCTTTCTTGTTTCAGGATTCATGGTGGTGTCAGCAAGCTGCTCCGGGTTCATCTCTCCAAGACCTTTGTATCTTTGAATCACTATATTTTTCTTTTCTTTCCACTCATCCAGAATCCGCTCTTTTTCCTCATCATTATACGCATATATCTCATCTTTCCCGGATTTGATTTTGTATAGAGGCGGCTGAGCGATATATACATTTCCATTCTCTATCAGACCCGGCATATGTCTGAATAGAAATGTAAGGAGAAGTGTCCGTATATGCGATCCGTCAACATCAGCATCGGTCATTATAATTATCTTGTTATAGCGGAGCTTGCTTAAATTGAATCCATCCTCATCTTCACTGCTCCCAAATCCCGTGCCAAGGGCCTGTACAATTATCTGTATCTCGTCGTGAGATATAACCTTATCCAGGCGTGCTTTTTCAACATTTAAAATTTTTCCCTTAAGCGGAAGTATCGCCTGAAAAGACCTGTCACGCCCCATTTTCGCGCTCCCGCCCGCACTGTCTCCCTCAACAATGAATATCTCACATTTTGATGGGTCCCGTTCCTGGCAATCAGCCAGCTTCCCGGGCAATCCCCCTCCATCCATGATCGTCTTCCTGCGGGCCAACTGACGAGCCTTCCGGGCAGCCTCACGGGCTATCGCTGCATTTACACATTTGTCAACAACTTTCCTGGCTATCTGCGGATTTTCTTCGAGAAATGTTCCCAGCATCTCACCCACAGATGCCTCAACTATACCCATTATATCAGAATTCCCCAGCTTTCCTTTGGTCTGACCTTCAAACTGAGGGTTTGAAAGCTTAACGCTTATAACAGCGGTCAATCCCTCCCTGAGATCCTCTCCTTTCAACTCAACCTTGTTGTTCTTGAGAAGATTATTATTCGTTACATAGGTGTTTATGGCCCGGGTCAATCCTTTTTTAAATCCGGAAAGATGAGTTCCGCCGTCGATGGTATTTATGTTATTTGCAAAAGAAAAAATATTCTCGGTATAGGAATCATTGTACTGCATCGCAATCTCTATCTCTACTCCATCCCTGGACTGAAAAAAGCAGATCGGATCCGGATGCAGTGTTGTCTTGTTTTCGTCAAGATAGGTTATGAATGACGCCAGACCGCCGGGATAACAAAACTCATTTTTCTTTCCCTCCGGACGCTCATCATTGAGAACTATGCATATACCTTTGTTTAAAAAAGCAAGCTCTCTCAAACGCTTTGACAATATGTCATAACTGTACTCCGTCGTCTCAAATATCTCATCATCGGGCTTGAATGTCACCTTCGTACCCTTGCGGTCAGTAGTCCCGATCACCTTTATCTCTTCCAATGGAATTCCACGATGAAACTCCATGAAATAAACCATGTTTTCTCTGTAAACTTCAACCTTCATCCATGATGATAATGCATTAACACAGGATACTCCTACACCGTGCAGACCGCCGGATACCTTGTATGATGAATTGTCAAATTTTCCGCCCGCATGAAGAGTGGTCAGTACCAGTTGCAATGCAGACATCTTCTCATCTGCATGATAATCAACAGGTATCCCTCTTCCGTTATCAAGAACAGAAATTGAATTATCTGCGTGAATAGTTACCTCTATTCTGTTGCAGTACCCTGCCAATGCCTCATCTATAGAGTTATCTACTACTTCGTAGACCAGATGATGCAATCCCGGAGAACCGGTGCTTCCGATGTACATCGCTGGCCTCTTCCGTACCGCATCAAGACCCTTTAGCGTCTTTATACTCTCAGCAGTATATTTCTGTTCACTCATACTGGCTCCAAACCGTAATATTTACCTGAAAAATCATTATCCGAATATTATGTCTCTTATCGTGTCACATCCCGTAACTTTCTTTATCTGCTTCAATATCTCCTGCTTAAGAAATACCATCTCCTGCCTCCAGGGCGCAGTCGATACATTCACATACAAAATCCCGTCCTCAACACGGCTGCACTCAGTCACTTCCGAAATCCTCTCTCCAACTATCTCTTTCCATCTCGATACCACTTCGTATTCTTTACAAATAGTATGATACCCGCGCTCAGAAAGAATGTTCTCGAGAATAGAACCCAGTTTCTCAGGATGATTCCATTTATTCATGACACCATAACTTTTCCTTCTGATACTACACACCTGAGAAAATCACTGCTTACCGGTACATTTATCCGGGGCGCCGCTATAAAAACCTGTCCTCTCTTTTCCACAAGAGGAAAAACCATGGATGTACGAATTGAATCAAGTTCAGATAAAGCATCGTCTATCAGAAAGATCATTCTCTCTTTTCGGTATTTCTCCACACAATTGACTGAGCTCAACTTGAGAGCCAGCACAATTGACCGACATTGACCTTGTGATCCAAATGTTTTTGCGGGTTTATTTTCTATCAGGAAACATATGTCATCCCTGTGCGGACCTATCGTGGTATAGCCGGTCTGGATGTCCTTCCTCCTGTGTTCAGAAAGCATATCACAAAATACATTTTTCCACTCGTTTTTACTAACAGAATCGCACTTAATTCCGGGTTCATAACACAATTCCGCTTTTTCCCGTTTTCCACTAATTTCCTCATAAAAACCGGAAAAATGACGGGATATTTCAGTCAGAATTTCTTTTCTTCTGATAAAAATTTCGGCACCCGTTTCAGCCATCTTTTCTTCGTATGTCTCACATTGTATTATGTCAATATTTTCACCTAAAATCCTATTCCTGCAGGATAGCCAGTGACGGTACGAGATAAGAGCCCTGAGATATCCATTATCAACCTGACTTCCTGTTATATCAAGAAAACGACGCCTGTGTTCCGGTGACCCGCTTATCAGCAGCAGATCTTCAGACCCAAAAGAAACTATCGGCCTGTGCCCAAACCAGTCTGAAAATGACTGCACATGATTTCCATCCAACCTCATGACCAGGTTCTTATCCCTGCTGAATCCCATGGAGGCAGTCTTTATTCCTCCATCAGAATCAACAAAACTACCCTCTATATACGAGTGCTCTGCTCCAAAGGAGATCATATCAGTTCTTTTTGCACCGCGCTGTGAACGACCAGTACACAACAGATAAATGGATTCCAGAAGATTGGTCTTCCCGGATCCGTTGATCCCCTCAAATATCGCTCCCGAGGTGGGAAATGAAAGATTCGTCTCTTTGTGGTTACGGAAATTGGATAACTGAAGGTACCGTAGATTCATTAATATTAGTACGGCCTGAAATGGCTTTTGTTTACTTTAATTTATTGAAAGTTAATACATTTATCAATTATTTAACTGGATCTATAACCTTCCATGGTGTAACTGAAACATTGTTGTTTCTGTCGTATACCACTATTCTTACATAGCACTTCTCATTTTCAAGAAATCTGCCTGAACTGTCTTTTCTATCCCAGTATACTGTAGATGGCGGTAGATTCCCTCCTGAAAAAGTCTTTATTATCTCTCCCTCTTTCGATGGAAGTGTGCTGAAAACCACTGTCCAGTTCTTTATTCCCGAACTCTCTCCCTTTTCATAACAAATTATCTTTAAATAAATCCCCTTTTTTTCTTTCTGCTCCTCACTGCTATAAATCTCCAGATCGATCACAGGGGGAGTTCTGTCATAAAAAAGTGTAGGATTGAAAAAAATACAGCCATAAAAGCCCTTATCCCTGTTGCTTAAATCATAATGGGCCCCGGAAAATATCCCTGTTCCCATCTCTCCTATTTTTATAAAAAAACCAAGTGATCCACTTACCTTCTCACGAATAATTCTGTCTTTATCACTGAAAACATCTATTCCCAGGGACACTTGAACAGGAAAAAAAGTCGGACCTTTCCCAGCTAATAATAATCTTCCCCCATGAAACGGTACCTTCTCCTTCTCATCAAAAAAATTCATATAATAAGCACAATCAAATCCCAGAAAATGTAAGTATGGGAAAACACCACATGCGGATAATGAAACTTTTCTGTTAAACCTGGATAAGATCGAATCTGTTCCTATCAGATTATTCCCTGTTAGAGATATAAACCTCCCCGATACATTGACCGCTGCACCGAAATCAACCGTTAATGAGGGATCATCAGGAAAAAAAGATACCGAATAAGACGATCCAAAGTGAAAAATCCTGTATCTATAAGAATAGGCGCTGTACACTCTGTGCCTGGGATCTGAACCCGAAACATACCCGAGAGAAAAAGAATTATCTTTAAACGTTAAAATAGAAGCACCCTTAAACCCAAATTCTTTTTCTGAAGTATTGTAATAAAATTGAACCCCGGAAGGATTCCCATCCTGTGTGGAAAGCAGGGCAGGATTTGTAAAAATCAGATAGGGTAATCCATAAAAATTGAACTCGGATTCAAATGGATTGCTGTACAAGGGAAGGACAAAAAAAAACAGGAATATTCCTGAAAAGGAAACCCTCACTGACATGAAATCTTCCCTCATCCGGAATATACCGACTTACGGGTTTTTATGCTGTCCGGAAGAAACCTTGAAATGCTGATACTCATTCTATATCTGAATCATCTATACTTTACACAAAATAATTCAGACAGAATAAATTTTTTTTCCATTATCCGGATAACCCGGGTTGGCACTGTATAGTAAATAAATAATCAGTCATTGATAACTGATCATCCTTCATCCATTATCCTCAGAGGCATGATCAGAAAAAGATCATCACTCGCGTCTTTTTCATCTCCATCTTTAACAGGAAACAACAGACAGGCACTTATCTGAGTATTCATCTCCATTCTTAATTTCGGAGATTTTATTATGTCAAGAATCTCAGACATATACTGCCCGTTAAACCCTATGCTATGGCTGTCATCACCATACTCCACCGGTATTATTTCCCTCGCCTCTCCACCTATATCTTTATTTGAAACTACAATCTCCAGGTTGTCTTTTGTAAAAGTAAACTTTACAAGATGCGTCTTCTGGTTTGATAGAACAGACACTCTCCTTACGGCATTTTGAAGAACAGATCTCTCGATTACCGCCTTTTTCGGATTTACTCTTGGTATTACCTTTGTATAATCCGGATAAGTACCATCAATCAGTTTTGAACACAGAACCATCGACTGGGTAGAAAACAGTACATATTTTTCACCTAAATTCACCTTTATCTTTTCATCAGGCGATTTTCCGTCCATAATCTTTATCAGGCTGAGAAGGCTTTTCGGTGATATTATGCCTTTCATTTGATTTGGAACATTAAGAGGCACATTTACAAAAGTACTGCCGAGCCTGTGCCCGTCTGTGGCAATCATTCCAGTCTTATCTGCCTCTATTTCCCAGAGAACACCACAAAGACAAGCCCTCGATTCATCTTTTGCAACAGCAAAGCTGCTCTTTGATATCATATCTTTGAGAACCTGTGATGTAATCTCAAATTCATTTGAAGATGATATTTCCGGAAAACCAGGAAAATCTCTTGAGTCAGCTCCAGCTATCTTGCAGGAAAAACCACTTTCACAATTTACAGAAAGAACATTTTCATCTATATCCAGTGTTATATTGCCATCAGGAAGCTCTCTCACTATCTCGAAAACTTTTCTTGCATTCACAGTTATATCAAATGGCCCTTCTCCGGTCGCAATACCCGCTACCTTTAATGAATGATCAAGATCAGTTGCAGATACTTCAAGATGAAAACCTGTATAGGTCAGTTTGAAATTTGAAAGAATCTGAAGAGAACTCTTTGCGGGGATAATTGGAAAAGCCTTCTGCATTAAATCATAAAGATCTTTTTTTTGAATTGAGATAGCCATAAAGACTCCCGAAAATTTTATTTATCTACACATTTAAAAATCTAATAAAATCTGAATTAATAAAATAGTATGAGTATATAGAAGTGTTGATAAGTACTAGAAAATAAGTAACTCCTTGATTATACTGGTAATTTAAATGTTGATTAAACATTTTTTAAATTAACTGAAATGACGATAAACCATTAATTATTTAATTCATACATGTTATCCACAAAATAGAAACAGAATAAGTATCAACAATTCAATGAGGATATTATGTACTCAATATCCTTTGCAATTGAAGGGTCTTTGTTTTTAAGTGTTTCTATTTGCTGAACAGCATGGATAACTGTACTGTGATCTCTGCCGCCAAAATTCAAACCTATTGTCTTTAATGAATTGTTAGTGACCATTTTAGAGATATACATTGCCACCTGGCGACAGTGAGCAACTTCTTTTCTTCTGTTTTTTTCCCTGATATTGTTCACAGGTACTTTATAATATTCAGCGACTTTGTCTATTACCTTATCTATGGAGAGTTTTGTCTGTTCTGGTTTGGTTGTTTCCTTTAAAACGCTTTTAACAAGATCCAGAGTTATGTCAGATTTTGTTATTGAAGCATAAGCGAGAAGACGAATCACTACACCTTCAAGCTCCCTGATATTAGAAGAAACATTTTCAGCAATATAATATAGAATATCTTGTGGTATACTCAAATTGTCTTCTTCAGCCTTCTTTTTAAGAATAGCGACACGTGTCTCAAGGTCTGGAGGTTGAATATCAACACTGAGTCCCCACTGAAAACGTGAAATAAGTCGATCCTGAAGTCCTTTCAAAGAAGAGGGAGGAAGATCTGAAGTAAGGACAATTTGTTTACCATTTTGGTAAAGAGTATTAAAAATGTAGAAAAATTCCTCCTGAGTACTCTCTTTCCCTGCAAAAAACTGAACATCATCCATCAAAAGAAGATCAGAAGAACGAAATTTAGCTGTAAATTTCTTTGTGTTGTTGTTCTTAATAGCATCGATGAAATTCAGATAAAACTCTTCTGAGGTAATGTAGGTAACAATAAGATCCGGAGAAGAATTTAAGACATAGTTTCCTATGGATTGGAGCAAATGAGTCTTTCCCAATCCAACACCTCCGTAAATAAGCAAAGGGTTAAACTTTGTTTTACCAGGAGATTCGGAAACCGCAAGAGCAGCGCTTCTTGCAAACTGATTATTTGGACCAACTACAAATTTATCGAGCGTGAATCTTTTATTTAGTTGTGGATATGAACCGGAGTCTTTTAATTCATGCTGAACATGAGAGGTTTCAACATCATTATCGCGAAGAGGGGTGCTTTTTACTGAGAAAGAGATGTTTTTTATATCGGAGGAGATCTGCCTGGCTGTTGAAAGAATAAGAGATTTGTAATTTTGTTCTATAAAATCTGCTATATACTGATTTGGAGCAGAAAGGGAAATACAGAAAGGATCATTACCGTGATTCAGTGTTAATGGTCTGAACCAGGTTTCAAAACGGTTCGGATCTATAGAACGAGAGATTGTTGAGAGAACATCCTGCCATAATGTCGTATGCATGGTACTAAAATTAATAAATGTGAAAAAAAAGAGAAGAAGATTTTAATAACGACTAAATTGAAAAAGATTTGACAAAAATAGGGCACGAAAAGTATTTTTATAAAATTATTCTTAAAGGAGAAAGAAATGAAGAGGACATACCAGCCATCAAACAGAAAAAGAGCTAACAAACACGGTTTCCGTTCCAGAATGGAAACAGCTAACGGAAGAAAAGTACTGAGCAGCAGAAGAAGTAAAGGAAGAAAAAGGCTGACAGTATCTGATTCCCTCTAAAAAAACAACACCTCTATGTTTGAAAAAAGAGGTGACCAATCAAGATATCTTTTCCGTAGAAAAGATAGAATAAGAAAAAAAAGTGAAATATCCCGGATAATTCTTAACGGACATAGGTGGGATTGTTCCGGGTATATCATCTATTATCAAAACAGAAACGAGAAAAATGATAGGATAGCCATAATTGTATCAAAAAAAACAGGAAATGCGGTTGAAAGGAACAAAATAAAAAGAGTTTTCAGAGAAATTTTCAGAAAAAAAATAAGAAAAAGCCCACCATTCTACGATGTCCTCATCCGGCCCCGTCCTGGAATAAAAACTAAAGAAACTGAAGAAATAGAAAAATGTTTTGAATTATGGCAGAATATATCAAAAAAATAGAAATAATAACATTAAGATACGGAAAAAGGTTTTTTAAAACACTATTCTGTATCCCTGATGGATCTTGTAAATTCAGTCCTACCTGCTCTGAATATGCAGAGATGGCTGTTCAAAAATACAACATTTTTAAAGCTGCTTTTTTAATAATCTGGAGATTGTTCCGCTGCAATCCTTTCAGCAGTGGCGGATATGATCCGATAGAGGAGAAAAGGTAATTGAATAAGAATTCATTGATCGCCTTTATTTTGATTATGCTCGTGGTTATGTTCTTCACCAGTCCACAGTATAATAAGTTTTTTAATGAAGTAACAGGAAGAAAACCCGTTCCTGCTGAAAAGGGAAAAAGCTTACCGAAGAAAGAAGAACCTGAAAGCCAGGTTCAAATTGATACTACTGAAAAGATCAATCCTTCTGAAGAAAAAAAAGATTCTGTTTCAAAGGATACTGTTATTGAGGAAAGTCAAAAAGATGTAGAAGACACTATCTGGGTTGAAACGGAAAATATGATTGCAGGTATAAATGAAAAGGGAGGAAATATAATCTCCATAAAAATGAAAAAATACCTGTACACAGAAGGAAATAGAAAAGGGGAGTATGTTGATTTAATTCCGCAGAATAGTGAAGGCGGCGCTCAAATTTCAGTAGCCGGGGAATCATTAAAAGACAAGATATTCAAGTATAACGGAGAAAGTGAAAAGAAAGTAGAAATAGAAAAAGGAAATAAAAAGGATCTTGTATTTGAACATACATTGAAAAATGGAGATGTAATTAAAAAAATATTCTCTTTTATGGGAGAAGGATATCAGATAGGAATGAAGGTATCCGGAACTCAACTGAGTGGGGAGAGAATAGGTGTAAGCTGGTTGAGCGGAATAGAAGAAAGCGAAACTAGTGGATCACAGCCTGAACAGAGAATTGTGCATTACTCTGATGGTTCATCAGTACAGCATATCAACATGAGGAAAACGGAAAAAGAAGAGATTACAGGAAACTATCGATGGATTGGAGTAACTTCGAAATATTTCTTCATAAGTATCGTATCTGATTCCGTTAGAGATGCAGATCTCACTATAAAAGGATTTGAAACTGACGCAAAAGGAAAAAACAGGAAATCAATTAAATCTATAAATTATGAAATCAGTTATACAAATAGTGCAAATGAAAATACAGAATCTTACTGGTTTTATACCGGGCCTAATCAGTTAGAAACGCTGAAAAGTTTCAACCTTAAATTTGAAAAAATACTCTTTCCTGTAACAGGGTGGACCAGATGGTTCTTTTATGCAGACAAATGGTTTCCATGGCTTGCAGAATTTACTCTCTGGCTGCTGCTTGTCCTATATAACCTGGTAAAGGATTTTGGTGTTGCTATTCTTCTTATTACTATTCTTTCGAGGGTAGTTACTTACCCTATGACTCAGAGTAGTACAAAATCAATGTCCAGGATGAAAGACATACAACCTAAAGTAGAAGCTATAAGAAAGAGATATAAAAACAATCCAAGAAAAATGAACGAAGAGATAATGGCAATATATCGTGAGGAAGGAATAAATCCATTAAATCCAGGATGTCTGCCACTGTTTCTTCAAATGCCGATATTTATAGCTTTGTTTGTTGTTCTAAGAAAGGCAATTGAACTTAGGGGAGCAGGTACATGGGTAATTCCCTGGGTAAATGATCTATCAAGACCGGAATCACTAATTTCTCTTACAAGCATTTTTCCTCAGGGAATTCCACTTTATGGAACAAGCATAGCACTTTTGCCTATCATTATGGCAGTTCTGACATATTTTCAAAACAAGATGACAATAAAAGATCCCAATCAAAAGGCAATGATCTATTTCATGCCTGTATTTATGCTTGTTTTGTTTAATAATTTCCCCGCTGGACTGGTCTTGTACTGGACAGCATCAAGTGCTCTGGGACTCTTACAACAGTATTATATAGAAAAGAAGAATAAAAAAAGTGTAGCTGAAGCGACTGCAAAGAAAAAATGAGGAATAGATGGGTCGTGAAAGGACAATTGCGGCAGTCGCGACACCCGCAGGAACAGGTGCTTTAGCAATAATAAGAATAAGTGGAGATGAGGCGTTTGAGAAGGTCTCTAAATGCCTCGATCCTGCTGAAAAATTTCATAAAGCAGAACCCAAAAAAATCTCTCTTTTTAAATTCAAAAGAAAAGACACCGGTGAAATGATTGATGAGGTCACTGTAATAAAATACAGAGGACCGAGTTCATACACAGGTGAAGATATGGTAGAAATTTTCTGCCATGGGGGCCCATATATAATCAATTCCATAATAAAAGAATTAATATATAACGGAATAGATGGAGCTAGAAAAGGAGAGTTTACCAGGCGGGCATTTATAAATGGGAAGATGGATCTTACCAGGGCTGAAGCAGTAAAGAGTGTAATAGAGAGTAAAACAGAACTGGAAAATAAAATAGCTGTAAGGGCGTTAAGTGGAGAATATAAGAAGAAGATTGAAAAATGGAGAGAGAAAATAGTAGAAGCCTTGGTACAGATAGAAACAGAAATAGAATTTGAAGAAGACCAGGATATAGAACTCGAGAATAAAGAAAAAAGAGATCTGCTTGAACTGGTCAGGGTAATAGGGGAGGACCTGAAAAGAAGGGAAAAGATAAAAGAGATTGAAGGTGGATTAAGAGTCGTAATAGCAGGTCCTGCTAATGCCGGAAAATCAACTCTTTTTAATAAAATTGTTGGGTATGAAAGAGTCTTGACTCATCATGAACCGGGGACAACAAGAGACTGGGTATCTGAAAAGATATACATAGATGGAAATGAATTGATACTTATTGATTCAGCAGGAATACGAAAAACTGAAAACCCGGTTGAAATGGAAGGAATAAAAAAAAGTAATGAAGAAATAGAAAAGGCAGGATTGGTAATATGGGTTTCAGCTGCTGATGAAAGAATATATGAAGAAGAAAAAGAATGGATAGAGGTTCTTAAAAATCGAAACACGATTTTTCTCCTGAATAAGGTAGATAAAAAAATAAACGGAGAAAAAGAAAAATTCTTTAAGAGAGAGAAAATAAACCCGGAGTTAGTATCTCTTAAAAATGAGTTAAATTTAACGGACATATTTAATCAAATAAGTAATAGGGTCAGAAACTTAAATGAGAGTATTGAGATTCCTGATATGATCGGAAACATGAGACAGGAAAAAATTGCCGAAGAGATGATGGAACAAATAAAAAATGCTATAAATAATTGGGAAAGAGTAGAAATCGCTGCACACTATTTAAATACTGCTCTTGAAAGTGTTGAAGAGATTCTCGGAAAAAGAGACAATGAGGAAGTTTTAAACAGAATCTTTGAAAGTTTCTGTATTGGAAAATAAATGTTTCACGTGAAACAATTATGATCCCGAAAGAAGAAAAAAATGAGGTTTGATATTATTGTGATTGGTGGTGGTCATGCCGGAATTGAAGCGGCACACATTGCCACTAAAAAAGGATTATCAGTAATGATGATCACCAGTCATATTGATCTGATTGGACAGATGTCATGTAATCCCTCCATTGGAGGAGTGGCAAAGGGAAACATTGCAAGAGAAATAGATGCTCTCGGTGGATTGATGGGAAAAATTATTGATTGTGCCGGGATTCATTTCAAAATGCTGAATCGAAGTAAAGGTTCGGCGGTCTGGGGAAACAGAGCCCAGGCTGATAAAGTTGTATATAGAAAGGTCGCCCGAAAGCTTCTGGAAGAGTGTAAGAATCTCACACTCTTTCAAGGAGTGGTAAAAAGAATCACAAGTGATAACAGGAAAGTTACTGGAGTAATACTCGATTCAGGAGAAGAAATACAATCCGGAGCAGTGATTTTGGCTGCAGGAACTTTTCTTAATGGAATTGCTCATATCGGGTTGAATTCTTTCCCCTGCGGAAGAATGGGTGAGCCTCCATCATGTGGACTAACTGAAAGTATCAGGGAGCTTGGAATAAAGAGCAGCAGACTGAAAACCGGAACATCTCCCAGAATAGATGGACGAACGGTTGATTTTGATTCCCTGATTAAGCAGGAGGGGGATAATGAACCATGGCCATTTTCTTTTTCAACGGAACATAAGTTAACAAACAAAACCTTCTGCTGGATAGGAAGAACAAATCACGACACGCATCTGATTATAATGGATAACATGGACCGGTCCCCTTTATATACTGGAAAAATCAGTAGTATCGGTCCAAGGTATTGTCCCTCGATTGAGGACAAAGTAGTAAGGTTTGGAGAAAGAGATGGTCATACATTATTTTTAGAACCAGAGAGTCTTGAACATCATGAGATGTATTTGAATGGATTATCAACATCTCTCCCATTTGATGTTCAAGTAAGGATGGTCAACAGTTTGAAAGGCTTTGAAAAAGCCAAAATTGTTCGTCCGGGCTATGGTATAGAGTACGATTTCTTCCAGCCACTGCAATTAAAGCCGACTCTTGAATCGAAGATAGTAGAAAATTTGTACTTTGCCGGCCAGATAAATGGAACCTCTGGATATGAAGAAGCTGCTTGTCAGGGTTTAATAGCGGGGATAAACGCGAGTCAGAAAATTCTGAATGAGCAGGAATTTGTCTTGAGCAGAGACTCATCATATACGGGTGTTTTAATTGACGATCTGGTAACAAGAGGAACAGAAGAACCGTACAGAATGTTTACATCCAGAGCCGAATACAGGTTGATATTAAGACAGGATAACTGCGATGAGAGGCTGATGCCATTATCTTACAATGCAGGATATCTGGATAAAGAGATTTACGAAAAAAGAAAAAAGATCTGGGATAAAAAGAGAAGAATTATAGATAATTTTAAGAATGAAAAGATCGATCCTGAATTGTGGAATGAAAAAAGGGATGAAAAGATAGGTCATCCTGTGAGTGCATTCGATCTGCTGAAACGTCCTGGAATATGTATCAAGGATCTTTCTGATTGTGTCGATATCAGTTCTGTAGATAGTGAATTTCTTACTGTATCGGTAGAATCAGATATTAAGTATCAAGGTTTTGTTGAAAAGCACCTCTTCGAAATCGAGAGAGTTAAAAAATATGAATCTGTCTATATTCCGGAAAATATGGATTATTCACAGATAAGTGGTTTATTGACGGAATCAAAGATAAAGTTAATCAAGATACGGCCTCAGACACTGGGCCAGGCATCAAGGATCCCGGGTGTTACACCTTCGGATATATCGGTTTTGTTAATTCATCTCTCAAAATATCGTCATGTTAACGTTTCACGTGAAACAATGGAAAGTGGCGTATGAACAAAGCATTAAAACCATATCTTAACAGGGCAAAAGCTTGTTATGAACTTAAGGAACTCGAACGCCTTGGTCTTACACCAGACCTGGATCAGAGAGAACTTATTCTCGCTTACACCTGCTTAATTCTAAAGTGGAATGATGTTGCGGGTCTGATCTCAAAGAACGATGAAGATAATCTTTTCCTCCGCCATTTTTGTGATTCGTTGCAACCGCTTTTACTTTTTGGGTTTAAAAAGAATGCGACCGTCTTGGATATCGGTGCCGGAGGTGGATTTCCCTCAATACCTATCAGAATTTTCCGTCCCGATCTCTCTTTTGTTCTGGCCGACTCTAATCGTCAGAAAGCAGCTTTCTTAAAGGAAGTAAAAAAAGAACTGAATTTTGATAATGTTACGATATTTAATGGTAGAGTTGAAAGACTTAATCCAGAGGAAAAAAAGTTTGATTACATTTTAAGCCGGGGGGTTGGTTCTCTACAGAAGTTTTCCCAGCTTGCCAAACCACTGCTTGCACCTGATGGGCATATGTACACATTTAAAACAAAACAATTTGTGTCAGAACTGGATTTTATAACTGCAAATAAAGAAAAAGATGGAATTAAGATCAGTGAAATCGCAGAATATGATCTGGGAAATCAGATTCTTGGATTAAATCTGGTTTCACTGGAAATTATAAAATAAAATGTTGAAAAGTGTGTATAAAATAATTCCCGGAAACGGAACGGTTCTTCTAAACCATTGATTTTATTTCAGTTCTATGCTGTTTGAGGGTCAGGGCCATCACAATACCAATGTTGTGGATAAGTTGTGCATATTTTGTAACTAAGGGGATTTTCTGTGGCTAAAGTTATAGCCGTGTGTAATCAAAAAGGCGGGGTTGGTAAGACTACAACATCAATTAATTTAGCAGCTTGTCTGTCTGCTGCGGAGAGAAAAACTCTCCTTGTGGATATGGATCCACAATCTAATGCTACTACCGGACTGGGATTGGATAAAAATGAAATAGAGCGTTCTATTTATGATGTAATCACAGGAAATATTGATGGTTCAGAGGATATCAGCCTTGAAAGTATAGTGGTAGATTGTGAACCAATTCAATACCTCGATCTTGCTCCATCAACACCTGATCTCGCGGGAGCGGAAATAGAGCTGGTTAATACCATCGCCCGGGAAAAACGTCTTGATTCCGCAATTTCAACTGTCCGGGATAAATATGATTACATAATAATTGATTCTCCTCCGTCTTTAGGATTGCTCACAGTTAATGTTTTAACTGCTGCTGATTCAGTTCTTATTCCCATACAGTGTGAGTATTATGCCCTGGAAGGGTTGGCTGAATTGCTGAATACAATTCGCCTTGTTCAAAAAAGCCTTAATTCCAAGCTGGTTATTGAGGGTGCATTGCTGACTATGTACGATAACCGGTTAAATTTGTCAAGACAGGTGGCAGAGGACGTAAGAAGCTGTTTTTCAGGGCGGGTCTTTGATGTGGTAATAAACAGAAATGTAAAATTGAGTGAAGCTCCATCTTTCGGAAAACCAATCATTTTGTACGATATTATGTCTTCTGGTGCAGAGAATTATCTCAATTTAGCTAAGGAAATCATGCAGAATGAATAAACAAGGGACAAGAAGAGCACTGGGAAGGGGTCTTTCTAATCTGATTCCTGTCCAGAGTGAAGACCATAGCGGTTCAGATGAGATCCATTATATCGATATTTCATCAATTAAAACCAATCCTTTTCAACCGAGGATAGATTTTGATGAGAAGGAGATTGAAGGTCTTGCCGAAAGTATTGAAAATCAAGGACTTCTGCAGCCGGTTGTAGTAAGGCAGAAGGAAAACCATTTTGAGATAATCTCGGGTGAAAGGCGTTTTCGCGCTTTTTGTCATTTGAAAAAAGACAAAATTCCCTGCATTGTTAAAAACAAGGTTACTGACAGGGAAATGCTTGAGTTAGCACTGGTTGAGAACATCCAGCGTGAAGAGCTAAATGAGATTGAGAAAGCCATTGCCTACCAGAAACTGCTTCTTGAATGCAACTATACTCATGATGAGCTCTCAAAGCAACTGGGAAAGAGCAGAACAGCAATTACAAATACTCTCCGCCTGCTTAATCTTCCCGATGCCATTCAGCAGATGTTGAGAAAAGACCAGATTACTATGGGTCATGCACGTGCGCTTCTCGCTATTGAGGAGGAAGAGAAGCAGATTGAACTGGCAAAGAAAATTGTGGAAGAGCAGTTGTCAGTAAGAGATGTGGAAAAAGAATTGCAGGGGAAAAAGGAAGAAAAAAAGAAAAAGGTTACTGTAGAGAAGAAAGAACAACAAATTGATCCGGACATGGCAGGTGTCCTTCAGCGTTTGACTTACAAGTTTGGTACACCGGTTTCAATTAAAGAATCAAGCACTGAAAAGGGAAAAATCGAGATAGAGTATTTTAGCAAATCCGATCTGGTGCGCCTGGTGGATATATTGTTAAAATGAATAAGTCAAAGCATTACACATTGATGTTTATTCCTGATGATAATGGTAAGACTTTTACCTTAAAGATACATAAGTATGTACTTCGATCACTTTTGATCTTTTCAGTACTCTTTATCACCGGGATGATTTTGTTGTTATACAAATCTGGTGAAATAGCTGCTAAATTGCAACTGACGCATCTTATTAAGATGGAAAATGCGGAACTATCCAGAGAAAACGAGAACCTTAAGCGCTTATCTGTAAAACTGGAAAGTATTGAACAGTTGTCGAAATATATTCATCAGCTTGCTTTACCGGATGAATTAGTCAGTGTTTCAGAAGAAAAAGCGAAAAAACCGTCAAAACAGAAGAGAGAGGTTGATGAGGAAAAAAGTATACCGGAGATGACAAGAGCACAGTTACCGGCTATTGATTCTTCCGCTGACCTGTCTTCATCAATTCCCAATATTCCGCCCGTAGAAGGTTGGATTACACGTCAATTTTCTACAGATTCAATAGGGGAACAGGTTGGTCACCAGGGTTTGGATTTCGCAGCTGCGCTGGGTACTCCTATCCGGGCAACAGCTTCAGGAACAGTTGAAGCCATACAGAATGATAAAATTTTTGGCTTAAGTGTTATTATAAGACATGATCATGGGTTTATTACAAAATACAGCCATTGTTCAAAGATTCTGGTTAATGAGAATGAAAAGGTTAGAAAGGGTCAGACTGTTGCTCTTGTCGGGAATACGGGGAGATCAACAGCACCGCATCTTCATTATGAAATTATAAAGGACGGGAAGAATATCGATCCATCAAAACATCTACTAGTCCATCAGAATTAGCCGGATAAGGAGAGATCATGGAAAAAGGGAACACAAAAGGGTTATACACTATACTTGGAGAAGGGACTGTTTTTGAGGGGACCATTAGCGTTCCTCATAGTTTGAGAATTGATGGGTCGTTTAAGGGAAAGATTCATACAACGGAAATCATTACAATAGGAAACACTGGTATTGTAGAGGCTGATATCGTTGCAAAGAGTGCCATAATCGGTGGAAAGGTTACAGGAAATCTTTCGGTTGAAGACAGGGTGGAGCTGGAAGCCGATTCATCTTTGATTGGAGATCTGAAGACCCGCGATCTGATTATTAATGAGGGCGCGGTTTTTCATGGAAATTGTTCGATGCCCAAGTCCAGGGGAGAAAGCGTCTGAAAAAGACGTTTTTTCCTGATTTTTTAACTTTTAATAAATATCCTCATTGCTTTATCTAACCCCATTATTTTTACCAAATTACATCTTTATCTGTAAATTATTAACCCATATTTCCGGATAAGTCTGTATAACGATACATAAAAGGTGCAGATTTTTTGATTGTAGAAGGGTTAAAATATCAGATTTTTTCCAGTTGTTTTATCCCATCAAGAGTGTACCTGGCGGCGGAGTAAAGTACCAGTGCTGATGTGATCCGGATCAGGTGAGGAAAAACAACCGGGGAGAGTCCGGCAAGGATCCATGAGATTAAAATGATCTGAAAAAAAGTTGTGGCTTTTCCACAAATTCTCGGTTGTACGACAACATTACCGCAGGTGACATGGATTATTACCGCCCCTATTAATAGTAAAGCATCTCTGCTTATGACAATCAACAGGTACCATACAGGGATACTTACAATAAAAGCACCTTCAGGGGATTTTGACAGAACTACAAGAGAGGAGATCAGGAGAGCCTTGTCTGCCAGTGGATCTATGATCGTTCCGAGTCTGGTGATCTGTCCTCTGGTTCTCGCTATATATCCATCAACTGCATCCAGAAACATAGTACAGAAGAAAAGGATTGCTGCTGACCAGCGTAGAATTTCCTGTGGGTTTGCATCTTTTACACTCATGTTATAATACGTGATCAGCAGAATGAATACCGGTACACAAAGAATTCGGAAAATTGTGATCTTATTTGCCAGAGTCAGAGGCATACCAGGTCTCCAAAAATCATTTCAGAATCAAAGAGTACATAGTATTTAAACGGTTGGCTTTAAAAAATAATTTTTGCACTTTTAAGATTCTTTGTCTGCCGCTTATGTTTACTGGTTTCATGTGGATGGAGAAAAAGAAATACAACTGGAACTAAGGATCACTTAATAGAGGAAGAGAGTGCTGAAAAATTTGTGTAAACCTCAGAATAGTTGGTGTATGGATTAT
>DAOTAZ010000003.1:0-31104 GCA_035382965.1 Chitinispirillaceae bacterium
ACTGAAACTCGAGGGTGACGAAAAAGTCGGACTCGAAATTATCAGAAGAGCGATTGAGGAGCCCCTGCGCATGATCGTTGCAAATGCAGGCATGGAGCCTTCAGTGGTTTGCAATGAAGTCAAGAAGGGGAAAGACGCCTATGGTTTCAATGCATACTCAAATGTCTATGAAGATCTTTTGGATGCCGGTGTTATAGATCCGACAAAAGTGACCCGCACTGCGCTGGAGAATGCAGCCAGTATTGCAGGGCTTGTGCTTACAACTGAGTGTGCTATTGCCGAAAAACCAAAAGAGGAAAAAGAGATGCCTGGTGCCGGCATGGGCGGTATGGGTGGCATGGGTGGTATGGGCGGAATGGGCGGCATGGATATGATGTAATATCCATTCCGGTATCCCGTACTATCATAAACGTTTCAGGTGATGCCATAGGGGCTTTGATGCCCCTGTGGCGTTCCATATTTTTATACTTATTCCGGAAAATGTATGGAACGTGAAGAATTGACTGAACGAGAGCATCAGGTATTGGATGCTGTAGTCAGGAATTTCATTCTGAGTGCTGCTCCAACAGGCTCCCGGTACATTTCAAAACTGAAAGGCTTTGATCTCTCTCCGGCATCTATACGAAATGTCATGTATGACCTTGAGGACCGGGGATTTATAACCCAGCCTCATACTTCCGCAGGCAGAATCCCTACCGACAAAGGATACCGGTACTATGTCGACTGGATAATGAAATACACTGAGATCTCCGATGACACAAAGGATATGATCAGGAGCTCCATGGTTGCCGTAGACCAGTCGGATCTTCATCTGCTGCTGGAAGCGGCCACCAGGGCGCTGAGCCGTGCAACCAATCAACTGGGGGTGGTGCTTGCTCCCCGTTTGAGTAAAGGGATACTGAAACAACTGAATCTTTTTCATGTCGATGCAAACCGTTATGTCCTCAATGTTGCACTGGAATCTGGTTTTGTAAAGACCGTAGTGGTTGAATTTGAAACTGAAGTCCCTCAGGACAGACTTGAGCTCGCATGCAGAATTATTTCCACGAAATTTGCGGGTAAGGCTCTGGAGGAGATAACGGTTGATGATGAGAAGGTTTTCAGGGACGTGCCCGATCTGGAGCTGGGAATTATACGCCTGCTGGTCCCCTCTATACGCAAGCTTCTGCAGAAAGATGAAACTGAGGAGGTCTTTGCAGATGGTGAAACCAATGTAATGCTGCAGCCTGAGTTTTTCAACAGGGAGAATGTCGGAGCTGTTATAGAGATACTTGAAGAGAAGAAGATGCTGGTGCATCTGTTTGAGACACCTGAGGTCCAGGGAAGAGTTGTTATTTCCATCGGTGAGGAGAACCGTCAGGACCAACTCCAGTCTTTCAGTATCATTAAAACCGGTTACCGGGTTGGTGGTATGGTGGGTAGTCTGGGGGTGATTGGTCCGAAAAGGATGCCGTATCCTTTTCTTGTTTCTGCTGTGGAATATACGGCAAAAGTATTGGGAGAATTGCACTCATAGCAAGTTTCCCTTTATGTATTTTACTGCAACCGCAAAAATAGCAAAAGGGGATTTTTCCTATGGCTGATGAAAAAAAAGATAAAGAACAGGAACCTGAGAACTCAGAAAAAAGCTCAGAAGCGGCTAAAGAGGCTCAACCTGCCGCTGATACTGGAACAGCCGGAGAGAGTGAACAGGTATCTGTAGATACAGTTGAGGATCTGAAGCAGCAGCTTGATCAGATGAGCGACAGATATCTCCGTTTGATGGCTGAATTTGACAATTTCAAAAAGAGGGTAAGCCGTGATTATGAGCGGCTTGTCGAATCGGCAAACGAGAAACTGGTTGGTGAATTGATTGAGGTGAGGGAGACTTTCGAGCGTGCGCTTCGCAGCAGCGAGTCCGTGGAGGAGTGCAAGGGAATACTGGAAGGAATGAAGTTAATCTATACTAAATTCGATTCAGTTTTAAGCAAAAACGGACTGGAATCTTTTGCTGAAGTAGGGGAGGTTTTTGACCCTCAGTTACACGATGCTCTGATGAAGATGCCTAGCGAGAAGATCCCCGAAGGTGCTATTGCGGAGATTTACGAAAGAGGATATCGCCTTAATGGTAAAGTCATTAAGCACGCCAGGGTAATTGTGTCAAGCGGAAAGGAAACTCCGGAAAAAACTTGAAGGCAGTACTCTGAACAGATTGGAGTTTAATAAAACAGGCCATGGCTACCAAAGCTGATTATTACGAAATACTTGGTGTACCCCGCAATGCCAGTGAGGATGAGATAAAGAAGGCTTACCGCAAGCTGGCTATCAAGTATCATCCTGACAAGAATCCCGGGGATAAAACCGCAGAAGAAAAATTCAGAGAAGCTACAGAGGCTTATGAGGTGTTAAAAGATGCCACTAAGCGTTCGCAATATGACCAATATGGTCATGCTGCTTTTCAGAATGGCGGTGGTTTCAGCGGATTCGGCGGCTTTGGCGGTGGTTTTGGAGGGTTCGATATTTCAGATGCCCTGCGGGCTTTCATGAATGATTTCGGAGGCGACTCGGTTTTCGCCGATCTTTTTGGAATGGGTGGTTCGAGGGGCCGCAGGGGGTCTTCCTCTGCCGGTTTCCGGGGCAGTGATCTTCAGATCAGGCTCCCTTTGACACTTGAGGAGATCGCTTCAGGTGTAAAGAAAACCGTAAAGGTACGCCGTAAAGACCGCTGTTCCACTTGCGGCGGAAGTGGTTCAAAAAGCGGCAAGCGCAATACCTGTCCGAAATGTAACGGGACCGGTCGTGTGCGTCATGTGGCAAGCTCCTTTTTTGGTCAGGTGATTCAGGAAAGTGTCTGTCCTACCTGCAATGGGCAAGGGTATGTTCTTGCTGATATCTGCCCGGTCTGCAGCGGTTCCGGTCTGGAGGCTTCCGAGAAGACCGTTTCTGTGGATATCCCCGCCGGGGTTTCAGAAGGCAATTACTTAAGTGTGCCGAATATGGGAGATGCTGGTCGTAATGGAGGTCCTGCAGGTGACCTTATAGTGGTTATACAGGAAAAACCTCACAGCGTCTTCAAACGTCATGGAATCGACTTGATCTGCGATCTGGACATCTCTTTTTCCGAAGCCGCACTGGGTGCCAATAAAACTGTCCCGACAATCGATGGCAAGGTGAATCTGAAGATACCGGCCGGAACACAATCTGAAAAAATCTTCCGGCTAAAAGGCAAGGGACTGCCTGCTCTTCACAGAAGGGAAAGCGGCGATCAGTTGGTGCATGTCCATGTCAGAACACCGGAAAAGCTGGGGAGAGCGGCTAAAGAGCTCTTTGAGAAACTGGCTGAAATCGGAATGTGAAATGCTTACAAATCAATCCTGCTCAGCAGTTCTTTTATGCGGTTGCTGCTGTCAATTACTTTTTCGGGCTGAGTGGGGAATTCGGAAATGTTTTCAGTATGAGTTTTTATCTCACTGAATATCTGCCTGTAAAAGTCTGTCGCGGCATTGCACTGCACTGCCAGCTCCTTCAGTCGGTCTTCTTCCCGAAACGCAAGAGTGGTGTTGAGTTTTCCATTTTTAAGCTTTGCTGCCCACTTCTCGATCTTGTAAACAGGTACTGCGATTTTTCTGGAAGAAAACAGGCCTATTCCAAAAGCAAGAAGTACGGCAATCAGTTCGGCAGCTACTACCGGCGGCAGCACTATCCCCAGAATGCTTTTAAGCTGAAGATCCTGCATTATATCGTTGCTCATGTAATAAAAGCTGCCCTCTCTGGACTTGGAATTGTAAATGTGCATGAACGAGACTGTGGTGGCGAATACACAGACCAGGAAAATAAGCAGTATCTGAATAGTAAATCTGAACTGAAGAGACTTTTTAATAAAAAAGTTGCCGAATGGTTTACGGAAATTTCTGTCGCTCACGGAAGTATTCCTCCCATTTATTCGGGTTTGTATTAAATAATATAGAAACTTATTGCCTGCTTTGCAACAGCAGACACTTTTTTAAAGGAATACTAATGGAAAAAATTGCGGTGCTTGATTTTGGCGGACAGTATGCTCATCTTATAGCAAACCGGATACGGAGGCTGGGGGTTTACTCCGAAATCCTGCCAAACGATATCTCTGCTTCTGAACTGGACTCTTTCAGAGGAATAATTCTCTCAGGATCTCCCTTCAGTACACTTGACAAGCAGAGCCCCGGTTTCGATGACGCTATTCTGGAACTGAAAATACCGGTGCTTGGACTCTGTTATGGACATCAGCTCCTTGCAAAAAAACTGGGCGGGGAAGTTTGCAGGGGACAGAGAAGAGAGTACGGAAAGGCAGTGATAAACATCAGGGAAAAATCTCCTCTTTTCAGCGGACTGCAGGAAGAAGAGCAGGTATGGATGAGCCATGGTGATTCGGTGGAAAAGCTTCCCGGTGGGTTTGTTACTCTAGCCTCAACACCCGACTGCACCTTCGCTGCAGTAGCCGACCACAGCAGAAACTTCTACGGCCTTCAATTCCATCCGGAAGTTACCGACAGCATGAATGGTATGAAGGTGCTGAGCAATTTCATCGATATCTGTGGATGTAAACGCGACTGGAATAGTGACACCTTTTTAAATGAAATTTCAGAAAAGATTAACGCCGTGTGTGGTAATCGCAAAGTCTTTCTCCTGGTATCTGGAGGTGTCGATTCCTCTGTGGCTTTTACATTATTAAACAGAGTACTGGGAAGTTCAAAAGTCCTGGGGCTTCATATCGACAACGGTCTTATGCGCCATTGCGAATCCAGTGCGGTAATAGAGTATATGCATGAGCATGGATTTGACAATCTGAAGGTTATCGATGCCACAGAGGATTTCCTCACGGCTCTTGAGGGTGTAGTGGATCCGGAGAAGAAACGTTCTATTATCGGTAATATGTTCCTGAAAGTAAAGGAAAAGGCCTTTGACGAATTGAATCTAAATACCGATGAGTGGATTCTTGCCCAGGGTACTATTTATCCGGACACTATTGAAAGTGCCGGAACAAAGCATGCCGATCGCATTAAAACGCATCATAACCGTGTCGATCTGATCCTTGAACTCATAGAACGCGGTCATGTAATTGAGCCGCTTGCTCAGCTTTATAAAGATGAAGTACGGGAATTGGGCGAAAAACTTGGATTACCCGGGAATCTGATCTGGAGGCATCCCTTCCCGGGGCCCGGCCTAGGAGTCAGAGTCTTGTGCTCTGACGGCAGGGGGGAAGCGGTACCGGAAGATGTGGAAGAGAGTTTACAGAGACAAGTAGAAAATGATGGTTACTTTGCGACAGTGCTTCCCATAAAAAGCGTGGGGGTTCAGGGCGATGAAAGATCGTATGCTCATCCGGCGCTCCTCACCGGTGCTTGCGACTGGAAACTGCTTGAAGAAATTTCTACGAAGGTCACCAACAATTTCCGTTCAATAAACCGGGTGGTATATGGGATAAAGATCGGGAAAACATTAAAATACAGATTGATTCCAGCCTATATTACACGTGACCGTCTCGAGAAGCTGCGTGCCGTTGACGACCTGGTAACCAGGCAGCTTCAAAAATCAGGTGAATATGATACCGTGTGGCAGATGCCTGTTGTATTGCTTCCTTTAGTAAACGAATCCGGTGATGAGTGTGTTGTGTTGCGTCCGATTGTGTCCAGGGAGGCAATGACTGCCAGGTTTATACCATTGAAAAGTGAAACTCTGGAGGCGATTGTCAATGGTGTGTCATCAATTAAGGGTGTCGGGGATATTTTCTACGACATTACTCACAAACCGCCGGCTACTATCGAATGGGAATAATTCCGGCTGTTTCTCACAGAGGCTCTCTTTCATAATTCTTGGGTTTTTTCTGTATATTCATTTATACAGAAAGAGTATCTGATACGAAACAGATCAGTTCAGTTTCTGCTAAAACTCAGCCCCCAAGGAAAAGTAGTTTATTGGTGTGCCGATATCACTTTTCCAGTCCGTAGGCCATCCCCGGTCGAAACGCAGGACGAAAATACCCAGATTTGCCCGCAACCCGAACCCGAATCCTCCGTAAATCTTATCTGGAAAGGGGAGTCCGTTGACCTGATCCCCTGTATCCCATGCATTCCCTATATCAGTGAAAACTGCACCATTAATGTAGCGGATCTGTATTGGAAGAGGCCAGACAAGAGAGATTTCACGAATAAAGGGAAATCTGAATTCGGAATTGAGAACAGCCACTTTGGTGCCGGAAAGATCTATGTAGTTCCATCCTCGGAATGGTGTGACGAAACTGGAATAAAATGCTCCCGGAAGGTTTTTCTCATACTGATCGAGATTGACACGGTACAGTAGCCAGTTTTCGTTTCCTCCCAGCATGTACCGTCTGGCCGATTGTTTCTCATTTATCCCGAAGCTCGCTCCCAGAAATAACCGGTTGGCCCATACAAACCTTTTTGCCAGGTGCAGGTAATTTCTTATATCGGCATCTATGGAAATAAAGGGATCATCCACGAAATTCAATGGTGGTGAAACAATTATACCTGCCGCAGCTCTGGTACCGTTCAGAGGTCCGGTGAGACCCCAGAGAATATTATCAAAAACATAGGACAGTGTAGGAAGAAAAGCTGATGTCTTTATATTGGGGCCGGAGAAGCCTACCGGTTTGCGCTTTATATGACATGCGAAAATCTCAAGATCCACTCTTGAGGAGATGGAAAACGGATATTGTAAAACCAGAAAACCTCCCGCTTCAGTGTCGTGGTAAAGATGATCCCCGAAAATACTGGCGTTGCTGTAATCTTTACTCAGAAATGCTCCTAAACCGATATCAAGCCGGTTTCGGAGATAATAATAAGAGGCAAAGAGGTGGATGTAATCATTGAAATTCCCCTGGATATCACCTGCCACAGTGATTCTGTGGTCTCCCATCATGTCACTGAAAGCCAGGAGCCATTGGCCGGCAGGACTGTAATAAGTGCTGACTCCCACACCCAGGGTAACCAGATCAGGTGTAAACTTCAGACGGTATGGTCTGGAAGGTAGTTTCGGGGAGGAGACTGCTGCAGTGGTACTGTCCCGGCTGGAACTGTCAGCAGAGGGGGTGGAAAGCAGGTTTACCGGCTCCACAGTATTTAAACTGTCTGTTGCAGTAGAATCCGATGAGTTTAAAGATACTGCTGAACTGTCCTGACTGACTGAATCAGCAGGGGGGGTGGACAGCAGATTTGCCAGTTCTTCTGTATTTGAACTGTCTTCAACCGCAGAATCCTTTCCGTTTACAGATACCGCGGAACTTTCAATCATGTTCAGTGTGTCGGGAATGATAGCAGATGAATCTGAATTTTCTTTACTGGCTGATATCTCTGTAATTCCGTTTTTTGAACTGTCCGGTTTCAGCTCTACAGGTGTAAACAGGGGGGTAGAACTGTATGTCGCCTCTACGAACCTTGTGCAGGCGAGAGTATCATTGCGAAGTTTGCTCAAGGGCTTTTCAATAGACCAGATATCCCATCCCTGTTGCTGAAAAAGGGAGAACACGATAATATCTCCCTCTCTGGACCAGTCCGGATTTGAGCAGCCGCCAATATAATCGGTCAGTGGTTTTGCTTCGGAAAGAGAGTCCAAAGGAGCGATGTAGATGTTGTTTATCCCGTTTCGATCGCTTATGAATGCTATTTTGTCCCCATCAGGAGAGTAACAGGGTTGTATTTCGTTCCAGGGGGTGGAGGTCAGGATCTTCTGTTTTCCTGTGAGGAGGTCGATTTCTGCCAGCTCGCAGGGAGCCTCCTTAAATGCGGTTGTTGTGGTTTGAGCAGAGCCGCATGTGTCCTGGAGGGAAAAAAGAAGCTTTTTTCCGTCTGGAGAAAAGCGTGGGTCAGATTCTTGCTGAATATTGTTGGTCAGGCGAGAGATGGAATCTTTTTCGAAATCATAAATGAAAAGATCGCTTTTCCCATCATTGGTGATTCCTGAAAACGCGATTTTCTTTCCGCAGCGGGACCAGTCCGGATCTGAGAGGCTTGTTGCTGAAGCACTGATTTTCTTTAACAGCTTTTTTTCATTTACTTCCACGATTCTTATTTCATCCCTGCCACCACTTTTGGTAACAAATGCCAGTTTTGATCCGTCCGGTGACCAGCACATTCCGCTTCTGAAGGGATGAAATGATTCGAAATAACCGCCATATCCGTTCTGGCTTATCCGCTGAAGAACCTTTCCTTTCCGATCTGTAATCAGGATGTTGGTGAAATCTTTTCTGTCGCTGAAAAAGGCAATCTTACTGCCATCCGGAGATATTCTTGGGTGTAAGTTATAATGGTCCCTTGTTTCCAGATGTGAAGTGATTGCGATGGCGTTTCTGGAAGGAGAAATTCTTCTGCCGATTTCTGGCCAGTAAATGCGCTTCAATTCCTGTATCCACTCTTTGCCCAATTCCTCCACCGGTTTGCCGTAAATCTTTTTAATTGAGTTTTCAACAGACCTTGTTCTGCGGAATTCGCGCAGAAACTTTCCAAAAGCTTCCTGCCCCCGGCTTGATGAGAGGAAGAATAGAAATGATTGTCCTCCCTTGTAAGCCAGATAACCATCGAGTGCCGGGCCCGGCAGGGGTACAAAGGAGTTGATTGTCTGGTCCATCATGAACATATCTGCTTCGATGTCCCATCCGCTGGAGAGAAATTCAGCACTTCCCTCCATGAACCAGAATGGGACCTGTACTCTGTTGAACAGAAGGTTACCGCCTTTCTGGTCATAGAGGATCCCCAGCACGAAAGCATGGGAAAGTTCATGATGAAGTACGTGTCTTAGTTCGTTATATGAGCCATTGAATGGAATAGCAATTCTTGTTTTGAAGAGTTCTGTAAATCCTCCGACATCTTCAGACAGGAGTACTGTAATAATGTTTGTCTGAGAAAAGAGGTCCGGTGTACCGTAGATAACTAAAGGCAAGCGCTCTTTGCGGTCGAAGCCAAATTGTTTCTGCAGCTTTTTGTAGGCATTTTCAATAAATTTTTGGGAGATCTGGGCGAGATCTCCTTTTTCCTGATGGTGGTAGATTTCAAAATGGGGGGTTGAAATAACTTTCCATTTCAAGTTTTCGTATTGAACTTTGTTCTTGCCAAAACCCCAGGAATTTGAACAACAGATCAGGATAATGGATAAAAGAAAACCCTTTACTGGAATGTTCATTGGTGTTAACATATTACTTTTCCAATTTTTTTGGTATATTATAGGAAATCCGGGAGTCTGTTCCCTGAAAAGGTGCTTATTGCAATTAAGATACAACATGGGATAAATCGGCGATAAAGGACTTTCACCTGATCAGGAGAGTCGATATTGTCAAAAACTTCTTGCATTTATGAAAGCGATATACTTTTTTAGAATAGATTCGGAGATGACCCAGAGTGTAGTTCAGGGGGGAGAGAAACTTGACGCCATACATGGGCAGAGATATTTTTGTTCCTACCCTCAATATACTGCGATGGGGGTTCATGCTCTTTCTGCGCACAATTTAAGCCCTTAAAAAACGGGTCCTATGAATAAAAAGTCTCTTTTTTTAACGTATGCTCTGCTGATGGCTGTAACTGTTTCCCAGGCGGGGAGGAAAATTGTGGTTCCCCATGATTTCCCGTCTATTCATGCTGCATTGGGAGAGGCGGATGAAGGGGATACCGTTTATGTAAGCAAAGGTGTTTACTACGAGAATATCGCCCTTCCGGACAATGTGGTTTTAATGGGGCAGGATATGGTTCATACTGTCATCGATGGCAGAAGAATCGGGCCTTGTGTGACTGGAGCTGACGGGGCGACAATCACCGGCTTTACAATTCGCAATGGGATAACAGGGATACTCTGTAAAAACACCCGCCCGATTATTAAACGCAACCTTATCGTTGACAACAAGGGAGCCGGGATTCATGCTCTTATATCTTTACCCGATATTAATAATAATGTGATTTACAGAAACGAATGGACCGGTATCTTTCTGGAATCCTCAAGAGGAACCAGGACATCTATTGATCATAATGTTATCCTTGAGAATGGTTATTGCGGGATTTTCTGTGCGCATCGTACTGAAGTTCTGGTCAGGAACAACATCATGTCGGGAAACAAGCAGTACGGAATCTTTATCGCCCCCGAGGCTCGGAAAACCAGGATTATCAACAACAATATCTACCATAACCGTCTTCCCTTTAATGGCACAGCCGTTGTGCACCAGAGCAATATCTCCAAAGAGCCGATCTTTGTCTCTCCCGGCCACCCTGAATACAATTACTTCGTCAAATCTGTATCGCCTTGTAAAGGAACCGGTGAGAATGGAACCGACATCGGTCTGATTACAGAGCAGATGGTGGCATCGTTAGATACTGATAGGGATGGGGATGGGATACCCGATGATGTCGATCAGTGTCCGGAGGTAGCAGAAGATATTGATGGGTTTGAGGATATAGACGGATGTCCTGACTACGATAATGACAATGATGGTATTTACGATGCTCAGGATCAATGTCCGAATCAGCCGGAAGACCGCGATGGATTCCAGGATACCGACGGGTGTCCGGACAATGACAACGACAAAGACGGTATTCCTGACGCGGATGATGCATGTCCCAATAATCCTGAAACCGTCAATGGTTACAAGGATGATGATGGCTGTCCTGATGAGAAACCGCAGGAGATAAAACAGACTCTCATTCTTCGTGGAGTCAATTTTAAGACTGCCAGTGCAGAATTGCTGGAAGAGTCTTATTATGTTCTCGAACAGGTCTTCAACAGTCTGGAAGCGTATCCCAATGTGAGAATTGAGATTGGGGGGCATACTGACGATCAGGGGTCAAATGATTACAATCTGGCTCTCTCTTATGACAGGGCGAAATCTGTGATGGAGTATCTTGTCATGAGAGGCATCAGTGCGGATAGGATAGTTGCCAGAGGGTATGGTGAAGAAAGGCCCATTGCTCCCAATACAGACGCTGAGGGAAGGGCCAAAAACAGGCGGGTTGAGGTTGTTCCGCTTAAATAAACCTTTTGGGGAGGCTGGTAAACTGTGAGGTATCATTCCATTTATGCACCATCTGTAGTCAAGTTATGCCTGATGTTGATGCTTTTCGGCGCAGGTAATCTTGCCAGGGGCGATGCTTCCGGAGGGTATGACGCTCCCTACTTTCAGGCTGATTTTACAGAAAATCTCTCCGAGTGGACTTCTGCACTGGTAAACCCCGCCCTGCTTTACAGGGTTAATCAGATGCATGTCGATATATTTGGAGTATATCGCTGGTCATGGTTTAATGAAGGGATGGGGTATCAGCATTTCGGGGCTCTTTTTCCTATCCGGAAAAACCACACTCTGGGCTTAACTCTTCTCTTCACCAGAGGTATCGTTGAAAAAGCAGTTCCAGGACCGGGAGATAATCCGATTGATATGGGGGCAGTCAGTTTCCAGGATCTCTGGGCTATCGGTAACTATGGCGTAAGAGTTCTTCCATGGCTGATGTTGGGGACAAATGTCAAACTCAGAATCCAAAATCAGTATGGAAATATGTCTGTGTCTCATATTCCTGGTCTCGATCTGGGAATTTATCTCAATCCTCTGGACCATTACAGGTTCGGGGATCTGGGTATAAGCCTCAGTGTTCAGGATCTGCTGCCTACACAGGTCAAGTGGGATATGTCAAATGATCCGGAAATCACCATTAACCGTTTCAGGGCTGGAATCAGGTACGCCGCATTCAATGACAACCTGGTCGGAGATGTGGAGGTCCTTATTGATAACTTGCTGGGACAGCTTTATGAAAGCATTATTCCCAGCTACAAAAATATGTTCAAGGGGCTTAAAAATGATTCCGGTACTCTCGATGGAGCGATTCCGATTGAGTACCGTCTGGGAGTGCATCTCAAATATATGTTTATCCCTCAGCTCTGGATCAAGGCCGGATGGACAAATAATAATATTCCCTACCTCGGTTTCAACTATAATCTTATCTATCCTCTCCCGGAAATGATAAATTATTTAAACGTGGATGCTGATTTTGGTTACAGTTTTATTGAATCTTTGATGAAGAATGGAGATAAACGGGACGAGAGAGGATTTACCGTTGCTTTCAAAGTGTCAACTGATTTCGGCCCAACCCGCGAACAGCGTGAATCAAAGCGCCTCTATGATAAGCTTATTCTGGCTCCCATGGATGCATATAATGAAGCCATGCGGCTTTACCTGGCGGGAAAATACTGGGAAGCTTCATTTGCGTTTGGAAAAGTGCTCTCTCTTTTCCCCAACTTTCATCTTAATGACAAAGCAACCTGGTATCTGGGTAATTCATACCGGTTCCTGTATATGAACGATATTGCTCGCCAAGTATACAAAGAAGCTTTGGAGGAATACACAACTTCAGAAATGCGTTCGAAGTATCTTTATGGTTTACAGAGTCTTGATTACCGGGAAGGCAATTACGAGGAAGCTCTCAAGAACCATGCATTTATTATCAACCTGTACGGGGAGAGCGATATTCGTCCTGATGCCGATTATCTGGCCGGACAAATACATTTTCAGCGTAAAAACTACAATGTCGCTGAGCAGCTTCTCAGCGGGATTACTCCGAGTGATCCAGATTATCTCTATGCGCAGTACACTCTGTCTATTATTAATATCGAGGATGATAAATTGCAGGCGGCTGTGCAGAACCTGAATAATATCATTCAGGATACTACTCAGGAAGTCGCTGATCAGCTACTGCAGGATGCTGCAAATACAAAGCTGGGGCACTTGTATTTTGAAATGGGTGACAAGCTGCGTCTTGCTGTTGAGGCTTACCAGAGAGTACCTGATGGTTCTCCTTATCAGGATGAAGCACTGCTTGGAACCGCATGGGCGTGGATTAAGGTGAACCAGCCCAATGTTGCTCTGAAGACAATCGAAAAGCTTATTTCCAGTTATCCGGAGTCTCCTCTGGTTCCAGAATCTTTTCTGGTGAAAGGTTATTCTTTGATGCTTTTAAAGAGGCACCAGGAAGCCGTTTCTGCTCTGGAACAGTGTATTGCCGCATGTAGTCGGCCTTTTATCACCGATGAAGACCTGGCTAAGAGAAAATCGCTTTTTGAAGAGTATGCGGCTGAATTTGCTCCTACTGCCGATTTGATAAAGAAAAATGCTCTGCGTAAGCCGACAAACAAGACTCTTGAGGAAAGACCGGCACTGCAGAAAGAGTTTGAGGGATTTGCAAAGGAAAATAAAGACTTTTTCAGATACAGTCTTCTTGCAAATTCTCATAAGAAATTCTTCAAGAGACAGGAAGAGATCCTGGCTGATGCTGAATATGCACTTGCAAAGGCTACCAAACTCATTGGGGCCAAGAGAGAAGCTAAGATTATGCAGGAGCAGAAAAAAGAAGAGGGGAAAATTGATCAGGAACTGGAGAAACTCCAGGAACAGTTAGAAAAAATAGAGGAGTAGCTTTGCGTTCAGAAAGAAGGAGAGAAGGTATAATGCGTAGAAATCATCGGTTAAGCTTGTATGTCATTACAATCCTTTCCGCTGTGATGGTTGTCTTCACCGGCACCTCCGATGCTGCTGCCAACAAGCGGGAAGAGATTCTTGAAAAAATCAAGAAGCTGGAAGCGGAAAGGGCCAAACTTCGCAAGGAAGCTGAGGCTAAGACAACAAAAACAAAGCCGGTGGGTAAGAGTCTTGAAGAGATTGTTGCCCGGTATGAAAAGCTTCTTTCCAACTGTAATGTAAAGAAGTCAGAACGCTGTGCGGACGTAATCTATACTCTCGGCGGTCTCTACTATGACCAGGGACGTGATAATTACGTTAAGGCTCGTGAAGACTATGAGCGGGCCATGAGTGAATACGAGCGTAATCCTCGTGGACCGGAACCAATAAATCCTGTCCCGGATTACTCCAAGGCGCTTTCCATGTATGAAAGGCTCGCAGCAGAATATCCTGATTTTCCCAAGCTCAGTGAAGCTTATTACCAGATGGGAAATATTTACCTGCTGATGGGTGATCTTGACAGAACAAAAGAAGTCTTTACAAAAATAGTGGAAAAATTCCCGGGAAGTCCCAGGGCATCAGGAGCACATTTCCGTCTCTCTGATCTCTGCTATCTGGACAACGATCATTCCTGTGCTATAAAGCATCTGGAAAAAATCAAGGAAAATGAAATCGATCTTCAGAACTGGGAAATGGTTCACTACCGTAAGGCGGAAGTCTATTATAACCTGGGTGAACTGGATAAAGCGGTAAGCCTTTTCCACACCTACGTTGAGAAGTGCGATGCAGGGCTTTATCCAAAGCGGGAATTCAGGAATATGGCACTGGAATTTATGGCCATCTCATTTTCCGATATGGAAAACGGTGCGCAGGAAGCCATTAGCTTTTTCAAAAAAGTCGGGAAAAAGCCCTATGAAGACTATGTCCTTTATACTATCGGTTTAAAGAACAGGTCTCATGGACAGTTTGATGCCGCTATCGTGGCTTTGACAACTGCTTTGAAGAGATTTCCGAATTATAAAGAGGCTCCCACTGCGCGTCAGGCACTTATCGAATGTTATGTCGTCAAAAAGGAGCATGAAAAAGCCAACAGCGAACGTGAAAAACTGGTTGATGACTACGGTCCGGGCAGTGAATGGTATAAATACAACAGTAAAGAATTGGCTGTTATTGAACAGTCCAGAAATGAAGTCAAAAAGGCCTTGGGTCATATTGCTATCTATTTCCATGCTCTTGCCCAGAAGAAAAAGGACAAGTCTGCATTTGAAAAGGCGCTCAATCGCTACAATGAGTACTTCGAGAAGTTCCCGGATGATAAATGGAAGATTTACGAATTCAAGTACAATATTGCGGAAATCTACAGTGCCATGGGTGACTGCCAGAAAGCTGCAGAAAACTATGATTTCGTGGCAATGCAGGATCTGAAAACTTATCCGGAATATAAAGCCGAGTTTGATACTCTGGGAATGGATCAGACAGAAGTCGAAAAAATGAAGCAGACTGCAGACAAGGGGCCGGTGGTGATTTCTCAGGAAGATGCCGGTTACAACGTTATCGTTGCTCTTGACAACTGTCGCAAGAAGTCAATGGCCAAGAGTGGAGTATCCGATGAGCAGGCATACACCCTTCCTGAGACAAAGAAGCTGCTGGAATATACCGAAAAATTTCAGGCCAGGTTCCCGAAGAGTTCCAATGCTGCTGAAGTGCTCTATCTTGCAGGTAATATTCACTATACCGCCAAATCCTACGATAATGCCATAAGGGTGTTTAAGCAGGTTTCAGACAATTATCCGAATTCCAAGGTTACAGACAAATCTATGCGAATGCTGGCTAACAGTTATTCAAATTCAGGCCAGTTTGATCAGGCAATGGGAATTTATCGTCAGTTACTTTCTAAGCAGGCATCAAATACACCAGAATATGCAGAGGTGATGGACCTGGCTGCTGGAGCAATGTATAAAAGGGCTGAAGGTATAAAGAAGAGCGGTGACCTGGCGGGTGCTGCCAATGCTTTCAAAGCCATTTACAATGAGTTTTCAGCAAGTAAAGTTGCCGATGTGGGGTGGTTTGAGGCTGGTGTCTGTTATGAAGAAATGAAGAACTATGAGACGGCTGCTGCCTCATTTGAGGAGATGGCTGTCAAATTTCCCAAATCAAAATTAAGGGAAAAGGCTTATCTCAGAGCCGCTGAAAACTATAAAAAAGTTGAAAAATATGAGAAGGCTGCACAGGTCTATCAGACAGCGGCAAATAACATAACAAAGGCTGAATTCGCTATCCCCAGCTTGTCATCGGCATCTGAGTGTTATCAGAAGATAAACCAGTTTGACATGGCTGGAAAAATGTTCGAGATGATCTACGAACGTTATTCCAATGATCCCAAGACTCCTCAGGCACTGTATAATGCGGGTCTTATCTTTGAAAAGGGAAAGTTCTATTCCAACGCTATCAATGTCTACGATATCCTATCAAAACGTTTCCCCGACTCTGAGTATTCGGCTGAGGCATTTTTCTCTATCGGACTCTGCTATGAAAAGATGGAACAGAGCGATGACATGGCACGGGTATTTACAGAATACGCTCAGAAATATGCCAACGACAGGTACAAGCAGGTGCAGGCACTTGTAAAGGCGGGTGATGCCTACTTCAAGATGAGCAAGTTCGCCGATGCACAGAAAAATTATCTGCTTGCTACATCGGTCTATGAAAAGTTCAAGAAAGAGGCTGATATCGATGTCGATGCGATCGCTAAGTCCTATTTCAAACTGGGAGAGATAAGCTATCAGGAATTTACCAAAATCAAACTGAATGCAAAGAACGAAAAAGCGATGAAGGATCTGATAAAGGACAAAACCAAAGCCCTGGAAGAGCCGGCAAAGCAGTATGCCAAGGCTATTGAGATTGGTGTTGCTGACTGGACAGTTAGGGCAACTTATATGATCGGTATGGGTTTTGTCGATATGGCCGAAGCGGTTGCTAATCAGACTCTGTTTGGGACGACTGAACAGAAGATTGCTTCGAAGATTAAGATATTGTCAAGTCTTGATAAGTACTATGAAAAAGCACAGGAGTACTTCTTTAAAAATATCGACTGGGCTCATACTCAGAATATAAAGGGTGAGTATATAGAAAAATCCATTGATCGCTTTACTGAGATGATGTTCAGGCGCGGTCAGATAATGGAACAGGTGGGTATTGAGTTTGCCAGTGCCCCTATTCCTAAAGGTTTGTCGGAAGAAGAAAGAGAGGCATATCGTCAACTGCTTGAAGAGAAAAAGCTGGAGGCGATGGATGCAGCTCTGCCTAAATACGAAGATGGTATTCAGGCTGCAAAAGAACTGGGTATTGCAAACAGCCAGTGGTTAGAGAAGATAAGGGAGCGTATAAGAGAAATCAATCCATCTTCGGAAGCTCTCAATGTTGTGATTACCGAATGGACACCCAAACAGGTTCCACAGTCTCAGGTCGCAGGCGGTTCTTCTGCAAAGGCTGGTTCAGGTGGTGCATTGGCCAGCAGCCAGGGTGGACCCAGGGATGAGCAGTTTGAGAGCAGCATGCGTCGTATCCAGAATATCATGAGAATGCAGATTCCTGTTGAAGAAAAGATCAAGCAGCTTAACAGAATTGAAATGGATGCAAAACGCAATATCGTTCTGGAAGAAGAGAGAATTAACGAATTGAAGGGGCAGATAGGTATGTAATATGAAAAGAAAGGAGCGGAAGACCTGTTTTTTAATAAGGAAATAATGTAACTTTTTATCTTTATTGTACGTTCATTTTTATGAAAGGAGTTCCTGATGAATGAGTTTCAAATGCTGTTCAAGTTCATTATCGATGGATTCGTTTCTCCCGGAAGCTTTTGCATGTGGGCTATTCTGTTCGTAGGATTTGGTATCCTTGGTATGGTAGCTGAAAGAGTTTGGTATCTCTATTTTAAGTGTGGTACCGGAAGCGGCACTTTCATGGCCAGTATCTCCAAATATCTGAAAGCCGGTGACTATGAAAAAGCCATCAAGTATTCCGCATCTGTTGTTACTCCTCTGGCAAAGAGCGTTTCTGCGATCCTTCAGAATCGCGGGAAAGGCACCAAGGCAGTTCAGAAATCAGTAGATGAGGTTTTCTTGACAGAAGCTCCGAAGATCACCAGAAACATTCCGTTTTTCCCCACTCTTGCCAACCTTGCAACTCTGCTTGGACTGATGGGAACGATTTACGGACTGATGATCGCTTTCGACGCTATCGCTAATGTTCCGGCAGCACAGAGAGCTCAGGCGCTGGCAACCGGAATTTCAGTTGCTATGTCAACCACACTGTGGGGTCTGCTTGTAGCTATTCCGACACTGCTTGTACACGGTATTCTGGCTAACAAGGCTGACAAACTGGTTGAAGAAATGGATGAAAAAACTGCAAAACTCATTAACCTTGTCGAAGAATAATAAACCGTTAGAGGTCAAGAACTATGGCTAGAAAAAAGAAAAGAGTAATGGCCAGCAGTGACATGGATCTGAAGCCATTCATGAATCTCATGGTGGTGTTGATTCCAATGCTGCTGGTGTCAGCCGAGTTCGCGAAGGTAGCAATTATTGATATCAAATTGCCGGAAGCGAGAGGATCTCAGACGAAACAAGCGGTGACACAACAGCCTACAGAGGATAAGAGCAACAAGCTCCTGCTTACAGCTATTATCACTGATTCCGTTGTGACCCTTGGTGCCAAAGGCGGTTTTATGCCCAGTCTTTTCTACCGTGAATTTCATCGGTACGTCGCCAAAGACGATCAGACCGAGTTTACGGTTGAATTCCATCCTGGAGAGACCCCCAAGCATCCAAAAACCGGCAGGGATATGCAGATTTACGAACGCTATGACATTTATCTTCACACCTGTGATGAGAACCGGAATATTCTGAATCGTCTCTACACTAAGCATGGAGAGATGGTCACTAACTCATCCGGTGAGCCAATTGAGAAGGTAAATGTTGGTGATACCGTATATGCATTGACAAATCCCAGAAGGGTTATTGTTGTCAATGATCCTGCTGAGTTTGAGTCGAGGCCCCTTTCGGCATACGATGAACTCCAGAATCGTCTTATGAAGATTAAGGAGCGTTATCGTGAGGCAGAAGATGCTGATGATATCATTATCGCTGCTGAAAACGAGGTTATGTACGATAAGATCGTACAGATCATGGATAAAGCGCGGGCTGCGGAATTTCCGAACATATCCATCGCAAAACTGAGAGGTTGATATGGCAAGACGATCAAGAAAAGTTCCAAGGAGTTCTGATTTAAATATCACCTCCATGATGGACATGTTCACCATTATTCTTGTGTTCCTTTTGAAGAGCTTTTCCGCTGAGGGAAGTCTTCTTACCAATGCGGATAACCTGGTTCTTCCAAACTCGGAATCCAAGAAGAAGCCTCAGGAGGTAAACCTGCAGTGTGCGGTTACCAATGATATGATCCTGGTGGACAACTTGCCCATCGTTCCAACAGAGGATGTCAGGAAGATTCCTTTTGATGATCCTGATCCTGTTGTTGGAAAGCTGGAGGAAAAGTTAAGAGCCTGCTATGCGCAGGAAGAAGAGATGGTCCGTCTGGGGGCACTTAATTCTGTCCAGGGAAAAATCGTTATTCAGGTAGATAAAAATATGGATTTCGATTGCCTGTTCAAGATTATGAATACCTGCGGAAAAGTCGGTTACAATAACATGAACTTCGCAGTTATGGAAAGGGATGAGTAACCGTGAAATACAAGGTACTTATTAAAAAGTGCGGTGACCCTCAGACAGCCAGTCGCATTGCTGAAGAAATTGCCCGCTGGTCCGGGAGTACGGCTGATGTGGTGTACAATGTGATCACTCAGAAGCCTGTATGTATCCGGAAAGAAGCCGAAAGGGAAGAGGCCTTGAGGTTAAAGGGACAATTCGAGGCGGTTGGTGCTGAGGTGGAACTGGTTGCTATTGGCGGCGGAGTTGCACCTGTACCTCAACAGGTTGCTAAACCGGTCAGTGCTGATGATGATGACGAGGAAGAAGGAAGACTTCTTACAGACGAGGAATATGCACAGAAACTGAGGGAAAGAGCGGACATTTTCATTCTTGACCGGGACACCAGGCTCAGGAATATGGAAATGATCGCAATGATTCTGGCTATCCTTACCGGGATCTTTTTAAGTACCCGGGAAATCGTCACTGTCGCTACCGATTTCTTCGAGAAGATTCCTGAGGAGCGGGTTGCAAAGCTGGTTAAAGAGGCTGTGCCTGCTACATTAGAGAAGAAGAAGGAAGAGGAAAAGAAGAAAGAGGAAGAGATAAAGACTGACAAAAAGAAGCTCAAACCCAAGAATCAAGGTGCCGGTGGTATGCAGGGTGGTGGAGGAGATCCTCGTGCCCGTGTTACCCACAAAGGTGTGCTTGGTATTATCTCCGGACAGATCAAGGGTAAATCTGTCGCGTCCGCGGATATCTTCGGTAAAGGTGGGTTCGCCACTGATATCGATGCGATTCTGCAGGGTGTTGGTGGATTGAAGTCTGGAGGGAGCGGTGGTGTCGGTCGTAAAGGTGTAGCCGGTATCGGATACGGAGCAGGTTACGGTAGCGGTTTTGGTGGAAGTGGTTCCGGTGGTATCGATGACCTTATTGGAGGTCTGATGGGTGGAGATGGTGGTGGCGGTCTCGATCTCAAGAAGAGAGGATCGCTGAAGGTTTCCGCTCCTGAGTTCCTTAAGGGTGGTGCTCTTACCGGAGGCAGAAGCAAGGCGAGCATAATGAGGGTTGTGATGCAGAATATCGCTGCTTTACGTTATGCATACAACAAGCGTCTGCGTGAAAAACCCGGACTGAAGGGAAAGATAACTGTCAAGTTCGCAATTGACGAATTCGGAAAGGTAATCTTTGCCTCGGTTGTGGAATCTACAATGGGAGATTCCGAACTGGAAACTATCGTGGTTGACAAAATCAAAAGATGGGTATTCGAGAAAATCGACAAGCCGGGTGATGTAACTGAGGTTGTTTATCCTTTCGTATTTTCACAATAAAATACTTGCATATTTTTCAAAGATATGTTAGTATTCAATTTATTCGAGATTGGGAATTCAGTAAAATGCGCCTCACCTGAGGCGCATCTGCGTTCCCGGTAAACCTTTAACCTGCGTGCTTCGATACCGTTTTGAGGCTTTTTTAATGGGAGGATTCGATATGAGAAAGGCGCTGATGGGCATACTGGTAGCCGGGATTTTTGTCGGCAGTTATGCTACGGACGCACGGGTAGTCTCCATGGGGAGGCATGATGCATTCTTTATGGATGAAGTAAGTGTGTTTAGAAACCCTGCGAACATTAACATTTATCCCAACATGGTTTATGGTTCATTTGGTTGGTTCATGCCTGATGATTCTCTGGAAGGCTCTTTAGGGAATCTAGCTGCAATGAATAAATACAACCGTGATGCCGTTGATCCTTTTTTTGGAGCGATTATCTCCTACTCTCTTAACCAGAATACTGAGGGTGGAAGTCAGTACCCGATGCTTTCGCTTGGCGCCGTGTTCAACAGGCGTGATGAGATGCTTGATTATGTATTGAAAGGGAATTCCAAATATCTGGGTGGAAACAGCGGATATAAGATTCTTGAGCCTCTGGGAAGAATTGATCTTCTTGGCGGGTATGTTCTTGAAAATGGCGGGATGCTGGGTATCGGCGCCTACATAGCTTTGCAGAAGCAGGAAATTGATGGTGATCTCCAGGAAACTTCAGTTTACAAGGGAAATCTGGGAATTAACTGGCCAGTTGCAAAGTCTATGGATCTTGAAGTTTCTCTGACTGGTGGTACTATTACTGCTATTGGAGACAGCGCAGGAATCCAGAAAAAGTTTGCTGATCATGATTATTTTGGCAAAATCGAACTTCGTCTGTTTTCTGCACTCGCAGCTCTGAATGGAGATTTCGTTCCTCATATTAAAGCAGAGATGCTTGAACTTGACCGGAACAAAGTTTTCAAACTTGATATCGCTGCCGGTATCGGGCTTAACCTTAACATCGATAAGGGTTTTTTCTGGAGCGGACTTGAATTTCTCTATGGCCAGAAAGATTCTTCCAACCTTTCAGCCAGAGAGCATGTTGGCGGGAGAATCAGCTTTGGTATCGAACGTAACATTTTCTGGGACTGGCTGGTCATAAGGGTTGGCGGACAGAAACAGCTTCTCTATGTTACTGAGGGAGCAAACAAGGGATATCTTGAAGAGAATCCTACATTTACAAAGCCGAAAAGCAGTATCACTGATTCCGATAATGATCTTGTTGGTTTGGGATTCGGTATCAATGTTGAGAACAGACTGCGCATAGATTTTGTTGCTGCAGAAGATCTCGCATATACTTTTACCAATCTCTTCAGTGCTCCTCAGCACCATCTGTTCAACAGAGTAAGTGCTACTTACAGCTTCTAAGCTGAAATCGAATCTTCCTGAGGCAGAAACCGGAAACGGTTTCTGCCTTTTTTTATTTTATTCTTCTGCAGATGAAAATATTTCGATCAGATAATTATGCTGTTCCGGCATTTCTGCTAGCGTTTATATTTTGTGGAGCGGTAGTTGGTGAAACCGTTTCCATCTCTCTTATAGTTTCATCAGCAGGCTCAAGAGTCTTAAGTAAATTATACCTGATTAATGGTGTTCTGCTTCTGGGTCTCCCGCTTCTATTCTTTAATAATATTGATAGAGTAGAACGCGGAAAAATGCTTTCGGTTCAGCTTCTGTCAAGCACAGCGATCCTGTTTTCTATACTGGTCCTCCTGACAGTCTCTCTGAGCACCGGGGGAGTGTGGGATAAATATGTTCTTCTTATACTTTACCCATTCTCATATCTCTCAAAAACCACTCTCTTTCTCACATTCTGGACTCTGTCTAACGACATATTCACTACAAGTGAGTCTAAAAAGGCCTTTCCGTTAATATCTGCATGGGGTTTTGCCGGTGGATTGGCAGGTGCCTGCCTGGGAAGGGTATTGATTGAAGTTGCTCCTGTTGAGCTGGTTCTTGTAGTCTGGACCATGTCTTATGCAGCAGCATGGCTTTTCGCGGTAAGGGCAAGAAAGCGTTTCAGCCGCAGACTGCTTGTCCCGGAGGAAATTCATGAAAGCAGTTCAGTGGGAATACTTGAGAATGTAGAAAGTGTTCTGACATCGAAGCTGGTCAGATTAATAGCTGTTCTTTACTTTTTTATCTTTATAGCGGTTTTCTCAATAGATTATCTGTTCTGGAACAAGTGCCATATCTGGTTCAGTACATCTTCCTCAATTGCTTCCTTTCAGTTTTCATTTTATCTGATTCATGCACTGGTCACCCTGGCGGGCTTGTGGTTTGTACTTCCGGGTATGATATCAAGGCTGGGATTTTCACGCATTCTCTATGCTCTGCCGATGGTGTTTGCAGCGGGGGCAGTAATTCTTCTGATTTTTTATAAGGCAGACCCAGGGAGATCCTTTTTTACAGTGTTTGTGGTTGTGCAGTTTTTCAGGTATGTGACATTTGAAAATGCGTTCTCACCTATTTACCAGATGTTTTTTGCGGCAATAGAAAAGGAGAGGCGCGGGCGGGCCAAAACACTGCTGGATGGGTTTGTGAAGCCACTGTCAATAATAGCCAGTGGATTGATTCTGATTTTGATTGGTAGTAATACTGAACTTGTTCTGATACTGATTTCTGTTTGTGGTATAGTTCTGTTGTTCACTGTGACAAGTATCCGCCGTACCTACAGCAGATCTCTGATTCCATCAAGGGGATCTGCTCTTGATTCAGAGGAGATATTCCGGCAGTTGGTCGGATGGGACAACGAGCGGCTCTGGCCTTTGATACGGGATTATTCCAGATCTGAAGAAGCAGATATGCGTATGGTATCTGTAAAACTGATCGCGTCATCCGGAACTGCGGAAGCGTTTGATGAACTGGTTAAAATGTATGATTCAGAGAGGGATCTTGAAATCAAACAATTGATTTCACGTTCAATGGAGCGGTTTTTTTCTTACAGAACCAGGTTCTTCATGGAGCGACTTTTAAAAGAGCCGGAGTTGAGAATACGTGCAAATGCCTTATACTCACTCAACAGAATGAATTGCAACTGGAAACGGCATCTCAAACCTCTTATCAGGCAGTTGCTTTTTGAGAACAGTATAAGGGTACAGATTGAGGCAGCCTGTTTTCTATGGAATGGAGGAGATCCCCGCGACCGGGAAAATGTCAGATCTTTTCTGGGAGGACTGCTTGAAAGTACAAACCCAAACAGGCGTTCTGCGGGATTATATTTGATTGGATTGCTCAAGCCTCCAGACTGGGGAGAAGTGCTGGTTGATAACCTGACATCCAGTTCGCTTCAGGTATTCAGAAAAAGTATTGAAATCATACTGAGGTCTGGTGCTCCGGCAATCCGTTACCGGGCACTGCAGAAGGTGCAGGATCTGGGCAGAGAGCACATTGCAATTACCGGAGAGATAATTGATGCCATTGGTGCTCCACTTTGGGATACCCTCATTGGCTTTTTGCCACAAGTCTCAAACAGACGGATGTTTTTTGAGATTGTCAGGTGTTTGAGGCTTATAGCGGATTCAATCCGTTCTTCCGGTAAGGCCTGGTCAATCTCGGCTGATACTTCTGATACAATTCAGAGTTGGATTACAACTGAGATTGAAAGCATTTATCGGGATTGTTTTGTATGGAATCATTTCAGGAAATCTGTTAAAGTTCTGGGAGCAACAAGTGTTTTGGATGGAGCGATAAGGGAAAACCTGATCCGTTTTTGTGAGTGGGCTGTAAATGCGATGATTTTAATGGATAAGAAGGGAGTATTGTCCTGGAGGCATAATGATATTGATATCAGGGAGCGTGAGCAGAGATTTGACCTGATAGAGATAATTGAGAGCAGTTCCTACCAGCGTATCGGGTCACTGGTTCTTCCACTGCTGAAATTTGATTCCTGGGAATATATAAGCAAAACTGGAAAGAATCATTTCCACTTTAAAGATGAAACAGCGAATAATGGATTATTGTATTTTATCAATTCAGACAACAGATGGCTGTGTTTTTGTGGACTTTACACTTACTGGCTTGTTTATGGAGGCAGGCCTGTTGATCCGGCAATTGAGGAGGCGCTGAGAGTGCTTGTTGATGATCCGAGTCCTCAGGTTTCTATTGCTGCCCGGGAATTGATTGAGAGCCGATATAAATCCGACAGCAAGAAGGTTCAGGCATTTGAATACCTGGAAAGAGTGCTCTTTTTCAAGAAGAGTTCCTTGTTCAAAAATGTAAATGCAGAAAAACTTCTGAAGCTGGCAGAAATAACACAGGAAGAGGTATTTGAGAAAGGGTCTGTGATTTCTGCTCAGGGTCAGATCTCAGATCATCTTTATCTGGTGAAAAAAGGGAGTTTGAGGGTAGTCAAGAATGTTGGAGCCGTGAAAACGGTATTGGCAACGGTAAGAGAGGGGGAGACGTACGGAGAGATAGGATTGTTCACCCAGGCTACCCGTTCCGCGAGTGCGATTGCCAATGAGAGATGTGAATTATATGTAATAAAGAGGGGACAGTTTAAAAAACTGCTTCTGGAGATTCCCGATATCAGTTACAGTCTTCTTGAGGTGCTCAGTGAACGGCTGAAAAAAAGCGGAGAAGAGATGGTTGAGATTAAGAATGCTGGAATATTTTCTGAATAGGGGCAGAAGGTTGATGGGGTACCTGGTATTAACTTATACTTTAAGATCAAGCAAGTTGAGACTTTAAACATATTTTTTATTATACCGAAGGGAGGATTCCTGATGAGGTTCCGATCTGTATTAAAACTGACAGCCGTTTTTTTCCTGATGGCTATTGTGGCCGGATGTTCACAGCAGGGAGAAAAGAAAGAAATCAGTGTTCTTTTAAGGATGATGCCATCCCAGGAGAGATTTTTCAGGGAGCAGATAATCCCGGAGTTTGAAAAGAAGAATAACTGTAAGGTGTCGCTTGCGACCTTTGTTAATGAGTGGGATATCGAGCGTTTTCTCAAACTGGAGGAATCGAAGAAAAAGCCCACTATTGCTCTGGTAAAGACTCCTTTTGAGATGACCAGGGTTCTGGTAACAAAGGGTTACATGAAAGATCTTTTTTCCATTTCCGATTCCGATCAGGTGCTTCAGGATCTTGCTGAGTATCATCAGCTAGCATCAGGTCTGGGATATTTCAATGGAAAACCATATTACATTCCCAGGAAACTGGAGACCAGGATTCTTTTCTACAGAAAGTCGAAGGTGGCTGAAGCGGTAGGCAAGTTTGAATCACACCGTAAGAGGATCGATGCAGAGCTTAAAAAGCAGAACGGATACGGACTTCCTGCAGAATATGTTCTGGAGAGTGATCCGGGTCAGTGGGATTTTTATGATTTGTATGTGGTAGGATCGATCTGGGCCAATGAGGAGTACAATGGTGTCAAGATGGGCAGGATGGCTCATCGCGGGGCCAGATACGCCGGCACAGCGCTGGATCTTGTTGACAAATCACTTCAATTGGGTGCTTCACGAGAGGATATTCTCAGATTAACATCAGATAAAACTGTTGAAACTTTCCTGTGGGAAAGAGTTTTTATCAGGAATGGTTTGTATAATCCGGGTATGTGGCAGGATCCCTGGAAGGGGGCTAATATCTATACAGCGATCAAGGATGGAAAAATATTCCTGGCTCTGATGCAGCAGATAGATGTGTTTTTAATTCATGGCTGGAAAGACGATCCGTCAATGCCCAGTTATCTTCCGGAGGAAGATGATATGGGGTTGTCAATAGTTCCAAAGGCGACCGCATTTGAACTCGATGAATCCGGAAAGCCGGTTTATGAGGGTACAAGGTCTATTTCCACCGGAGGATGGTGGTGGGGTATTCCTAAAACCAGTCCAAACGCGAAACTTGGTTATGCTTTGGCGAGGTTTATCACAAGCAAGGAGAACCAGGCTAAAGAGTGTTCACGTTTCGGTATGGTACCTGTAAGAAAGGATATCATAAACAACCTTCCTGAAGTGTTTGATCAGGGCTGGGTGGGTGAGATTTTCAAGACCTCTATCCAGCAGATCGGTATAAACGAGCTTACGACAGTTCCTCTTGTCAAGGGTTATGCTGAACTCAGCCAGAATCTTATCGATGCATGGTATGGGCTCTGTGTCGAGTTCAAGGAAACTGAAGATGAGCAGATGAATTTCTCGACAATGAAGATGAGGCTTGCAAGCGATTACCTGGAAAAGCAGAAGAAAGTCCTGGGGGAAGACTATCCGGAATGATTGGATGCATTCTTCTTCTGTAAAGAGTTTCTTTGAATTTATCAGAAAAGCGTGGCCATTGTTACCGGCCACGCTTTACCTTACAGGGTTTCAGATAATTGTATTTGTATATCTTCTGGGCCTGAGTCTTTCAGATCCCGCTGCTGGCGTAGAATTCCCATCGATACAGCCTTTCCTGAATCTCTTTGCTGATTCCCGGTTTCAGAGTGCACTTCTGAATACACTTTTATTTACAGTAGTGGGTACCCCTCTTGAGCTTCTGGCGGGTTTACTGCTTGCGTTCATGCTTTATCAGAGTTTTACGATGCGGGGAGTTGTAAGGAGCATATTTCTGATTCCTCTGGCTATCCCTGCTCTTGTTACAGCGATGCTGCTTTACATACTATTTGATTTTCCCGGCGGGCATATCAACCATCTTCTGGCCGGGAACTACTGGTCACTGCCGGCAATTATCAGTGAACCGATTAACTGGAGGGGATCGCAGTTTTTTTCCATGGGGATTTCCCTGATGGGGAAAATCTGGAGGGATATGCCCATTTCCATGCTCATTCTGCTTACCGGGCTCAACAGTATCGATCCGGAGCTGTTTGATGCTGCAAAGACGATGGGTGCTTCGCTGTTTAAAAGGATATTTGCGATTGTCATCCCGCTTATTATTCCATCCATATCGGCTGTGGTGCTTCTGCGATCGGTGGAAATGTGGAAAGAGTTTATTTTCCCCTTTGTGCTGGCGGGCCGGTATAATCTGCTTGGAACTCTTATCGATTTTTTCTATAATGAACTTGGGAATTCAAACAGAGCTGCGGCAGTGGCTATTGTGATGGTGATTTGTATTGTGGTTACCACATTGGTATTGTTGAAAGTTATGGAGCTGCTGCAGAGAGTTCTCCTGAGGCGTGGGTAGTTATGATTTCTGCGACACCAAAACGGATTCCGATGACATCCGGGAAAAAAGTGATCTGGACTACAGGAATTATTCTTGCCGTGCTGATTGTGACAGTACCGGTATATTTACTTGTAAAATATTCAATCAGTGATATAAAAAGTATCAATACCGGAGGAAAGCCGATTCCCTGGTGGCCTTTTGAGCCTACGATGCAGGCATTTCTTTACCTTTTTAGAGACCATCATTTTTATCAGGTTCTGCTCAACAGTGTAATTGTAGCTTTTTCTACAGTGGTTCTCTCTTTGATTCTCGGGGTTCCGGCTGCATATATTCTCGGCAGATATAAAATTCCGGGAAGGAAATTACTTCTTCTGGGTATTATTTCAGTCCGCCTTTTTCCCGATATCGCGTCTGTTATTCCTGTTGTCGAATTTTTCATACATATTGGTGCTCATCAGACATACTGGGGAGTAATTCTTGCACATACTCTGCTGGCGCTTCCCTATGTGATTTTTATCGGGATAGGGGCATTTGAATCCATACCTGCAGATCTGGAGCAGCAAGCCTGGGTGATGGGTGCTGGTACAGGACAGACTTTTTTCAGAATACTGCTTCCTTTGGCAACCCCGGGGCTTGCGGCAGCGGCTATTTATACGTTTCTGCTTTCCTGGGATGAGTTTATATTCGCTTATTTTCTTATGCTTGGGAATCAGGAGATCTTTACCCTGACTTTGTATCTTAATGGAATTAAATACGCAGAACCCCAGAATCTTCTGGCTGCGATATCTGTTTGTTTAAGTGTACCTGTTATAATTTTCAGTTTAATGGTGCAGCGCTATATGATTGCAGGTATTTCCACAGGGTCTGTGAAATAGAGGAAAACAATGGCTGATGTTATTCTGCGGTCTCTTTCAAAGAAATTTGGTAACAGTACTATAATCGATAACCTTGATTTAAGTGTCAGGGATGGTGAGTTTGTGACTTTACTGGGGCCGTCCGGATGTGGAAAGACTACTCTTCTTAGAATGATCGCGGGACTGGAGAGTATAGACAGCGGAGAGCTTCTGATTGGTGGAAAGAGATACAATGCGATTCCTGCCCAGAAACGCAGGATAGCTATGGTATTTCAAAGTTACGCCTTGTTTCCACACATGACTGTCCGCAGGAATATTCTGTTTGGTTTACAGTTAAACGGAGTTTCTCAATTGAAGATGCAGCAGAAGTTGAAGTGGGTCACTGGTTTTCTGCATCTTAAAGGGCTGGAGGACAGGCTTCCAAGGGAGATTTCCGGTGGTCAGCGGCAGAGGGTTGCCCTGGCCAGAGCTCTTGTTCTTGATCCTGATGTTTTACTGCTTGATGAGCCGCTGAGTAACCTTGATGCGGCTTTGAGGGAGACTGCGATAGAGGAGCTTAAGCGGATTCACAGGCATGTGGGAAAAACCATTATTTATGTTACACATAATCAGGTTGAGGCCATGAGCATGAGTGAGAGGATTGCTCTTATAAACAACGGCCGTACTGTGCAGTATGATTCACCAACCGCTCTGTATGATTCCCCATCCAATATTTTTACTGCCGAATTTATCGGCAGCCCTCAGATAAACTTTTTTGATGGAGTGATACAAGCTGAGGAGGATGGGCTGGGGGTAATGACCGATATTGGATTATTAAAGCTCGATAAGGAGAGGAACTCAAGGCTAAAGGATCTTGCGGGGAAGAAGGTGAAGGCAGGAATAAGGCCTCAGAGTGTATATTTTTCTAAGCACAGTGACAGCAGGAGGCACACGGATACAGTGATAGAACTTACGGTAGAACTGGTTGAAAACCTTGGAGATAAGTATCTTGTAATAGGGAGGAATATCACTGGAGCGGTGGTCCGTTTTCTGATAGTCCGTGATGAAGAGGTGATTCCAGAGAGGAAAATGAAAGTTTTTGTTGATGGGCGGAAGGTTCATCTTTTTGATCCAACTACATCATTGAACATTTTCAACTAGAATGTTAGGATATGAACTGGTCTAAGAGAGTTGTTTGTTTTCTGTTTATCGCAGTAATTCCGTTGACAACAGGTTGCAGCGGGGAAAGTGATGAGCTTGCCAGGAAGAAGCTGGAGGTGATCTTAAAGGATGATCTTGAAGCGATTCTGGAGGGTGTTCAGGATACTGCCTTATTGGAAAAACCCTATTATGATCTTATTTCCTATAAATTGTATGATAAAGGGAATTATTCCAAGAAGGCTGAGGTTGATTTTTATTTTCTCAAGAGTGTAAATGTCAAGATAGTAAGGAAATATCGTTATCATAGATCGAAGCGGATGTGGGAACGATACTTTAATGACTACAGTTTTCTGCCCGATAAAGCTGATTCTCTGCGGAAAAAATAGTATTATTACCGCGGTACTGTCCTTTTTGTGGATAGTCAATGTTTATTCTGCTGCGCCGCCGCTTCCCGAAGATCTTCATCAATGGGCTATTGCATCGTTGGATCACGTTTACAATGAGGACCTCAAGGAGTCTGAGGAGGAAGTCCGCAGGATTATCAGGAAATATCCGGATCATCCTGCCGGCTACTTTATGATGGCTGTGGTGGTAGATGCTTGGATGGTTAAATTCCAATCGAACAAGAAGGAAAATGAGCTCTACCGCTATTGTGATCTTGCGATAGAGAAGGGTGAGAAGATTCTCAGTAAAGATCCTGGAGATCAGTGGGCAAAGTTTTTTATAGGCGGGGCGGATGGGTATAAAGGGACCTATGAGGCCAGATACGAGAGGTGGATTACTGCGTTCAGGTATGGATGGAAAGGTGTGTCGGTTCTGCTGGAGCTTCAGGATGCAAAAAGTGATATAGTTGATATCAATTATGGTGTGGGCAGTTATGATTACTGGCGCAGTGCTTTGATGAAAGTACTCTGGTGGATGCCGGGTGTAGAAGATAAGAGGGAGAGCGGGATACAGAGGCTTTATGTGGCTCGTCAACGCGGTGTTTACACCAAAAATTTCGCTTCATCGGCACTGGTGGATATTCTGCTGAATGAAAAAAGGTATAAGGAAGCGCTGGAGATAGCTGATGAGATGCTTCAGAAGTATAAGAGGTCAACTGTTTTTCAGTGGGGGAAAGCCAGGGCGCTTTTCGGCCTGAAAAGGTATGATGAGGCAAGGGCAATTTTCCAGTCTATCTTAAGCAAAGTAGAAGCTGAACCTCAGGATAATCATTACAACGCGGCGCTTTGTCATCTGTGGATTGCCAAAATAGATATGGAGCTGAACAGGTACGAACAGGTGATTGCTGAAGTCAACAGAATGGGACATTACGAATTCGACAATGATGTAAGAAAGAGGCTGGATAAATCGTTTTCTGAGGCCAGGCATCTAAAAAGGAAGGCGCTTTCTGCTCAGCAGAAAACAGAAGAAAGCAGTGAATAGTTTGCAATTAGAGAGTGCTGAAAAATTTGTGTAAACCTCAGAATAGTTGGTGTATGGATTA
>DAOTAZ010000004.1:0-29915 GCA_035382965.1 Chitinispirillaceae bacterium
AGCTGGTCAGGAGGGACTTGAACCCCCGACCCGGTGGTTAACAGCCACCTGCTCTGCCGACTGAGCTACTGACCAGTGTATTTCAAAGATTTCCTGATTTTAACCCGGTGGTTGCCGGGCAACTCATTTGAAACAGGTTAAAAATATATTACTCTCATGGTTATGTCAATTCATTGTTGATCAGCAGCACCCCGATTGTAATTTATTTTAAGTTATCATGAAAACGCCACATAAAACACTGCTTCTTTTCCTGCTGCTCCTTTTCTCCTGCTCTCAACTGCCCACAGAAAGCCGTCATGACCAGCAATCATACTCTTACACTCTTAAGCTGACAGGTTTGCACCAGGACTCTCTCTCGATCTCTCTTAAAGTCAGCAGACCGGGAAAACTAGCCCTCCCCTATCATTTCTTTGACAACCCTGTTGATTATGTTTCCGGCATAATTGTACGTGATTTGCAAGTGATAGACTCGGATGGTTTAATTATCGACACAACCTGCACATTAGAGAAAATCGGACCCGTTTATAATATCGTTTTAGATCTTACCTACAACATTCACTATCCGGTTACACTGAACTACAAACTGAATAACAGTGCTTTTGAGGATACATCCAAAGATTATCTCCCGTCTGTTCAGGTCAGCGACTCACTTCTTTTCCTGATCGGTGCCTCATGCTTTATAATCCCTTATCTGGATTTGCCAATTGCCAATGCCTGGCGCACCCCCCTGGATTTAAGAGTAAATGTTGAATCCCGAATACCCATTTACGGAATACCAGGTAAGTCTTTCTCCTGTTCAAATCTCTATGAACTGCTCTTTATCCAGTTCTCTGCCGGGTGCAGTCCGATTGTCGAAGGGACATCCGGAGAAACGAAGTTTACTTTTGTCGATATGCTCAATGGTAATTATGAAACTGCTGTTATGCCCACTGTAGCTCAGAACTTCTCCAGAATCCTTGATACAATCTCTTCCCTCTATGGTAAATTCCCTTCCTTATATACTGTTGCGTTACAGGATTTCGGCGGTGGTCTGGAGGGAAGCTACGGGTTTTCACTTCTTCAGCCAAACCTGGCTTTAGAGAGCAGATTTCACGAGGTACTTGCCCATGAGGCACTGCACCATTTCATCGGAATACAATGCGGGGAATACGATGATCCATGGTGGAAAGAAGCTACAACCAATTACCTGGGTGCGGTTCTTGTTACAGCAATGAACCTCTACAGCAAAGCAGAGCTTAGAAAAAGGTTTACAAGCTTTTTCTATGTCGACCCCTCAGTCTCCCATCTCGCTCTTTCAGATCCATGGCTAAGGGAAAACATGTTTGCCCAGAAAATACACAGTCTGGCCTATGACAAAGGCACTCAAGTGGTCATGCTGCTTGACCTGAAAGTCAGACAGGCTTCGGATAATAAGTACTCAATTAATGATGTGACCGCATACCTTACCAGGAAATTCAGCAAATCAGCCTTTCACAGGCAGGATTTTATCTCTGCTTTCAAACATTTCGGAAATCCCGATATCTCTGATGTGATCGCTACCTACATCGATACCCCTGGTACCACGATTCCCGACTCTGTTCTTGTGCGGACATTTGACGAACTTGATTCTCTGGGGGCATTTGGAGATTAACCCTGAACCGCAGACTGGACAATAATCCCGCTAACACACTCATCCTAAATCGTATCGGGAGATGAAGTGTGCCTTTGCAGCGGAATATTCCTCTCTCAGCCCTTTATATGATCGATCATAGCGAGAACTATAGACGAAAAGAACAGTACAAGACAGACAAAAACCCCCATCCCGCCTATAATAGTGAGCGCAAGCGGAACCGGCGAAAGAAAAAGCTTCTGTATCTTCTCCGGGTTCTTCCCCCTGTCTTCTATTGCAGCATGAATATTACCAAGCTGCGGCAACACAGCTATAAGTGGAAAAAGAATAAGACCGGCTATCCAGAACCACCAGTTGGCAAGTACATATTCCATCTCTATTCTGATCCCTTCTAATATTCAAATTATCAGACTTGATTTTTCCTGCACTTCTTCTCAATCACTTGCGTCTGAGAAATGAAATCAGGCTTCTCAACCCCGATTTTCTGTTTATAACCCTGCATCTCAGTCTCGATGCTCCCAGCGATTCCTTAAATTTAATAACACCGGAGATTCCGCTCGATGGATTACAGTCAAACCACCTGAAACCGTTTTCACATGCATGCCGGATAGCACTGTTGTAAAGCATATTGTTGGGACGGTAAATAAAATAATCATCAAGACCAGCTCCGTGCCAGGCAACAGCATGATCATTCCAGTAAAAGCAGATTATCCCTGCAACTGCCTTCCCTCCAACCCTGGCCAGCCATAACTTTCGGTAAGCATGATCCAGATTTCGAATCTTCCTTAATAATCCGGAATCATAACTTACACCGGAAAATATCTGCCCCGATTTCCACCGCTCCACAGAATGGAGATAAATCCGGAAGTATTCGTCCCAGTGAGCAGGCTCTTCCGCCTGCTCCACAGTCACACCTTTCTTTGTCGCATTGCGCACTGCTTTGCGGTGGCAATACTCCGAACCTGCAAATACAGCATCGTATCCACGGGAAAGATCTACACTTTGCGTGAAGTCATCCTCCGATCCCTCGATCTCCACCCTGTTCAGAACCGGATCATAAGGATTCTCTCTTATAAGCAAATCTCTGTATTTCCCGCAGTAATCAAGAAGTACCCTGTGATGGTTCTCATTCAAAGGCGTCCTGGAAATCCATCCTCCGAATGTGCAGGCAGGCATGGAAAGTATAACATTGAAAAGATTGACCGGCCCTTTCTTGACAACCCGTGGAAAAAGAACACTTGAGCCGTCACTCAGTTCCAGGATCGATGCCACAGGAGTCATAGCGGGATCGGCAAAAAGCTCGGCCCACATCGGGGTATGGAAAAATGTGGAATAAGGTGACTCTTTACAAAACAAGAGCCACTGATCCCTTGATACCAGCGATTCACCGCAAACCCTCAGTTCCCCATTTTTCAGCATTTTTTAATCCGGAAAAGATACAGCCGATAAATATGCATCATTAATCAGTTTTACCTGTTTTCTGATATCATGATTCTCCCTGGCATTTTTCCTTCCCTCCTCACCCATCTTCAGCCGCATTTTATCATTGTCAAGAAGGCAGATCAGATTGGAAGCCAGTGTATCTGTATCGTGCTCAGGACAGAGTAAACCGCTTTTTCCATCAATAACCACTTCGGGAATATCACAATGAAGGGTTCCTACGACTGGTTTACCTGCGGCCTGTGCTTCAATACATACCACAGGTGCTCCTCCCTCTGTGTCTCCATCGGATGCTGTACAACTGGGTGAGAGAACGATATGGGACGCGGCAAGAAGTTTCAGGTAAGTCTCAACACTGGTGTTTCCATGAAACACCGCTCCGTCAATGCATTTCCGTGATATGAGAATATCTCTGACACGTTTCCTGAACGAACCATCACCAACCAGGTGGAGCTCGATATCCGGATGGCGGTTCCTTGCCATACAAAAAGCCGTAACAGCATCCACAGCCCCTTTCTTTTCCCTCTCCAACCCTACAAAGAGAATCTTTTTGGGGCCGCTTGCTTCAGCTCCATTTGCAGATACAACCTTTTCTATTCTGTCGAGATCGATACCGATCTTTATCACCCTTATCTTTCCGGAATCACAGCCAAGTGCCTCAAGTCTTCCAGCCATGTGCTTCCCCTCGACAATAAAAAGGCTGCCTTTTTTAAACAACTCCCTGTAGCGCCTTTTCCATACAGAACGTCCGGGAAGTTTATTTATGTCAAGGCCATAGAATGTGGTCACAAGCGGTATGCCTTCTCTTTCAGCGACTCTTAACACCCGCCATGATTCAGTCGAGAAGTGGCCATGAAGAACATCGGGGTTTTCCTTATTGATAATCTTTCTGAATCGTCTCTCACAGAGTCTGGGCATCAGCCTCAATGCCTGAAGATATAACTTTCCAGCTATTGCTTTCTCAGCCAGAATAGCATGGATATTTCTTAACGGGAAGTGATCCCTGTTCTGCATAAACTGGCATAAGACGATATGGTTTACATCAGAATTAAAAGATATCTGATTATAGATCCAGTTCTGGGTGACAGGAAGAAATGAATGGACAATATGTGCTGTCTTGATTTGTTTCATAACATGTTCTTCAGTGTCTCTCTGAGAAACTGTCCAGACCTGAACATTTTCATTATCTTTACTTCCAGCAGATATCTCTTCAGCAGACCAAAGTAAGGTTCCGACTTGTACTTTTCTCTCAGGTGTTTTGCTGCCTGAAGGTAAAACTCACGGCTTCCTGAGACTTTGTCCGGCATCGGATGATCATTGTAGAAAGTCAAAGGTGAGTCAATTCCGGCAGCACGGTGATTTCTAAGAATCCCGATGTAGAAGTCATAATCCTGCAGTGCTTTCAGTTCCGGATCGAACCCTCCAGACTGCTCTATGATTGATTTCCGTACCATCACGGATGATGTAGGGCCGATAAAATTCTTCCTCATAATAGCCCTGAAATGATCCTCCGATCCGGGGTTTCGGAAAACGTATCTTTTTTTCCTTCCATGGATGTCAATTACATTTATGCCGGTATAACAGAGTCCGGCATTCCCGCTTCTCATCACTTCAAGCTGCATTCTCAGTTTATTCTCGTCCCATAAATCATCGTCATCAAGAAAGGCGACAAACTCCCCCGATGCGTGCTTTATTCCAAGATTGCGGCTGAAACCGCCTCCCTTGTTCCCCCCACTGCAAATATAACGAACTCCCATATCCGATAATCTTTTCTCGAGATGCCTGTTCTCTGCTTCGCTGTCATCGATAACAATTATCTCCGGAGCAGAGACATGCCGCTGATTTCTCACACTCTCCACAGCTCTCAGAAGCATTTTTTCTCTGTTTCTGGTAGGAATCACAACACTGATTTCAGACATCAGTACTCCAGTTTATTCAGGGAGCGATGAGGATTTTGCCTTTACGATGCAGTTTTCCTGAGGATTGAACGGAATAGAAATAAGTCCCTGGAGCCAGACGTCTTTCAGGTTTCCAGACATGATATGCGCCCTCGATTCCCTCTCTCATGACTTCTGTTCTGGCCAGAAGGTTCCCGTTAGATGTGTATATCAGCACTTTACTTCCGGGCGGAAGATTTCTGAATATTAATTCAGAATGTCTGGCCTGGAAAAAGGGGTTTGGAAATACCAATATATCTGAGGATTTGTTGGATGTCAGTTTATACCCCAGAGATATGCGTGAGACTCCAAGGTCAGTTCCCGCCCAGAGCACCCCGTTTGATCTGTCAATTTCAAGATCGGTTATTTTATCCGATACAAGCCCCTGTGCTGTAGTAATGAAGGTTTTTGTTTCATTTACAAGGTTATATCTGAGCAGACCGTTTCCGTTTGTACCAAACCATATTGTAAACGGGTTCTCATGTTCTACTGAAGTCACTTCCGGTCCGAAACCTTCCATTTCAGTAAGCTGTCTTGTTTCCGGGTTGTATTCAAATACTCCCTTTGATGTGACTATTCTGGTAATCAGATCATCAGAGGTTGACATATCATTGACTTTTCCCTTACCTGCGAAATTAGCGATTACTGTTACACCGTTTTTGAGAGGATTACCATTATGACGGAAAACGGTGATTGTCCCCTCCTCACCTCCGGCGAAAATTGTCCCGCTTTTATCCACAGTCAAAGATCTGAAAGTTTTAGAATAATTTGGATCACCCGAAGGAAAGAAGTTTCGATAGTGGGCCTTTTCAGGATCTTCCTGATCGGGATCGGGATCATAACGCGGGTCATAGCAGATAAGCGAACCAAAATAACTATCGAAAACGGAAAACCACATAAATCCGGATGAATCTACGGCTATAGCGTCACACTTTGCCCATGCATATCTGAAACAATCTATGCTCTGGTAAAGCTTCCCCTCGCCATAGTCATTGTAAGGAATACAAAAACGGGACCAGCTGTTCGAGGCCGGGTCGAAACGCTTTATGTGGCCCCCCGATAACCCGAACCATACTCTTCCGTCAGGGCTCTGTGCCATGCCCCTGCTGTCCTCGTTCTCGCCCATCCATCCCATATCAGGTATATAAGTTGGACTGTATATATTCCAGTTGTCTGCTTTAAAAGAATTGATTGCTTTCCACCAGGGGAAACCATCTACTCTGGGTAAAGCCCATAGAGTACCATCACTGCTGACGAGAATCTTATTAACATAAGTAAAAGACATTCCTTTAATGCTATAGTATCTCACTTCATTCCAGTCCCAGGAATAGAAATAATCTCTCTCTGTACCGATCCAGCAGGTATTGCCATTTTCCTTCAGAACAGTAATCCTGCTTGGCAACGAAAAGATTTTCTCCGATCCATAATAAAGGTGACCATCTTCAGCACGGAGAACTTTTCCATTGTAAAGAATCGCCGGGCCACTGTAACCCTTTATCTTGCCGGATATTCTAAGAATAGAATTCACCGGATCATCTTTTTTCTCAACACGCCAGATCGAGGGGTCATAAAAGTTGGCAGTATAAAGACTGTCCTTGTGTATCTTTACAATGCCATCATTCAACCCTCCATAGAGTGTATCACCGATAATCTTTATGACATTGATCTGTGAGGAAGAGAGGTCGCCAAACGATGAGGCGTTTTTCTCGGCTTCCATCGTTTCCGTATTAAAAAGGCTGATCCCTTTATTGGAGCCAACTACCAGATACTTACCAAGAGAGATCAATCCGGTAATCCGCCATCCGGAGGAGAGATAAGATACCGATAAACTGACCATTCCTTTAGGCGTTCTTTTTGTAAGATAACCCTGTGATGATCCAGTCCAAATATTGCCTTTTTTATCGCGGCATAAGGCAATTATCAGCGGATCAGGGGATGAAGCAGAGGAAGGAAAGAGCTTGCCGTCGGTATAAGGACTGCCTGTTGAATAAAGTCCTCCGCTGGTGGCAACCAGGACCGAGTCTGACTTTAAAAAAAGAAAATCATGTATTGTCGTTGTTGTAGAGTAATTTATTATCGCTTCGGCAGCCTGTGCCAACAAAACAGAGATAAGTAGAATAAAGCAGCTTTTTATAGAGCGCATTTTTTCATCCGACCATTTTTTTAAACTATACCGAATAAAAGAATATACCTCAATTCCTGCCTGAATTCTAATTTTTTATGCTGTCCAGATTTACTCAGGCCCTTTGGGCTAAAGCACTAAACCGGGGTACATACAATCTTAGAAACCCATATCTCTTCGAGTATTCTTGTCAAGTTATTCCGATTACAAACAGGTTTCATACCCCTGCTAAAAAAAGGTAATCGTAACAGAATCCCTGAAAAAGAGGAAAAACCACAGGTGGCACAGTCGGAAAAGAGCCATTGCACCATAATGGAGCAATGACCTTAAATCAGACAATCTCAATAGACATCAAGATAAACTTCGCCTGTCAGTCCTGACGGCCTGCCGTTCATTCTGAGGAGGTTATCGAGAGTATTGAGTACCGTAATCACCAGCTCATTCCGCTTGGGTTCACATACCGATGTAATATCGATCTCCATGGGATGCCAATTAAACAAACTGAGCTGTTTGTCATTAAGACAGACACTGGTTGTCCCGGAAACCTGTGAGAACCTCAAGACCAGCTTTTTATAGTCGTTGGGTATTTCAAATGACTGCCTGTAAACACCGGTTCCACTAAGGTATGGATACCCGTACTTTGTCCAGGAATCATGGCCGACCAGAGCACTTGATTTGTCTATTGTCCAGCCGTTCTGCCCTTTGGAAACCGTAAAATCTCCAAAGATAAGAGGCGGATAGAGGATGGTTTTGGGGTCTGTTACAAAACCTGTTGTCCTTATTGAAATCCGGTTGAATCCCTTCACCAGGCTGTTGCTCAAGTTGTAAATCATGGCATTGGAACCGAATATTTTCCTTAAGGCAGATGGAAATTCAGGACCTCTTTTTACCGGTTCCTCACCATTTTCCATTTCAGGTCCGGCAATCTCCGGCAGAAAAGAAAGCTTTTCTGCTCTGACACCATTTACACTTACTTCTATCTGACTGTCAATGACAGAGTGACCGTTAAGTCCTCCGATTCCGCTTAACAGAAAATAGCAGTTCTCAAGCTGAGCCTTAGCCTGAAAGTTAGACTCGTAAAAATGTGAGAATCCCCCCGACTCCCGGCTCAGCCCGATTCTTACATTCCAGGTTGAGAGCGGGAGAGCGTTCAGTGACAGCGGCTGGAAAGTCCATTGATCTTTGAAAACGATCCTGTAGCTGCGCTGAGGCATCGTAAAAGGATTGATCCCATGGCGGAAACGCTTGGAACCCTGCTGAGAGATACGCGAAGCAGAACCGATGATAAAATGTGTGCTCCTGGGAGCAATACTGAGATTGAAAGAGCCACGTGAGTTTTTTCTCTCCACCCCATCAATTTCAATTATGTCCCCGGATTCACAGTCAACTGCTGCGAAATGCTTATTATCCGGCAGTTCGATCTTTGCCAGGCAATCCTTTGAATCAGATGAGTTATGAATAACATACAATTCGTAACCTTCTGCAGCACCGCATGCACTGAAAATATCTGTACAGGTTTTTCCATTAACGGTAATACTTACAACCGGCTGTATACAGCTCAGAGCTTCTTCAAGAGCCCCGGATGCAACTACCTTCCCTTTATTCTTTTTAGGATCAATGATCTTCTCAATACGTGAAGTAACAGAAGCCGTAGCCCCATCCTCACTGGTTCCCTTCGGCGCTTCATCTACAAATATTACCTTCCCGTCCTTCTGCAAAAGCTTTTCAATAAAAATCAGAACATCACGAGAGATAAAAGGAGAATAGGGAACAATAAGAAGCTGATAATTACCTTTACGAATTCGGTCACTTGTCCCGAATTCACCGTTTGTTCTTACGCTGCAGCTACTCAGAAAATCCTCATTGATCACATCAAAAGACAGACCACATCTCTCCAGACCAGCCAACGTCTTCTGCAACTGAAGTGTTCCCTTTATCGCTGAATCATTATTAGATGGCATATATCCGGCAAGAACCTGCTGAGAAGGTGAAAGTACTGCCACCTGACGATTCCAGTGCAGGTCCCTCAGCAATTCCTGAACACGAGAGATATAACCGCACAATGGTTTCATCTGTTCCCATCCGGGTGAATACCATCCCGGATTAAATGGTGTCTTAATATAACTGCGCTGGTCTACATTGAAAAAACACCCATCTATAATAGTTCTGGAACTGCCGGCCAGCAGTCCCAGATCAATCTCATGCTTTAAAGACTGCACAGTACCGGCACTACCAAGTCGATTACGACCTATTACAGAAAGTGTCTCGCGTCTGTACTGATTGGAATTAGTGTCGGCAACAACTCTAAGTAAAGGATAATTCTGTTCGGTTCCATCCAGATTCTGTAATCCCACAAAAGAATAAGTCCCCGTTTCCGATGGAACAACAGGATCGATCAGGCAGTTAGAGTTACGGTAAATACTCTTTTCGGGACAGAGAATCCATTGAGAAAGCCGGTTTTTCTTTGCCCATGCCTCCAGCGGCGAGGTGAACCTTTCGTACATTGACTGCTGCAGGAATGTATAAATCTGCTGGCGAATTTTGTGTGCCTGAGCACAGTTTTCAGAAAACAATGCCGGTAAAAGCTTGATAAGATCCTTTTTGTATTTGCTCCTGAATTTTACTACCAGATCATCATCCCAGGGTATCGCATTCTCAGCCGGCAAAAGCGTGGGCATCTCATTTATGAAACCCTCAAAGGTAGAGGAAACATATTTTGAGAAAACAGGTCTCAGTGATTCAAAAACCTCCTGAATGTAGATCTGGGCGATTTTTGGATTGTAAACATTAGGAATGTAGCTGTTGAGAGGATCCCTGAGATATTCTTTCCTGAAAACAAAAACTCTCCAATCCGCTGACGGTGCCTTAAATACGATTGGCCCATTTGTACTTTTTGAAGTAAGTTGTTTTGTATCTGCAAGACTCAAAGCACCATTGTTTATTCGTACCGCCAGAGCAAAGCAGTCCTGAGTATCTGTAATCTCGATCTCATCCTGCCCGCTAGGTGTTCTGATTTCTGTAAGCACAAGCTGCTGGGCACGAAGTTTTCTGGACCGGTTCATCGCCTGATCAAGCGCACCGCTCCATGGGAGAGAAAAATCCTCAGCAAGACGGATAGCAACTTTTTTCTCGCTGGCTATTCGAAGCGCTTCACCAAGGAGTTCACAGAATTCCTCAGAATTTAAAACCGGCTTCATGTCTCTTCCCGGCTTTATCGCAATTCCTCCGAATCCCTGAGCGATAAGAGAATTTAGTTGCTCGACCATCTCTTTGAGATTAATACTGAGATTCCAAATCCAGATTACCCATGGCTGAGATTCTCTACCAGGCTTGGTGATGGCGTTCTTGAGATTCTTCAAAACAAACTCCTGTCATGGAAATGAAAATTATGCAATATAGGGATCAAAGAACTCCTGTCGGATCAGGTTAGTCACTGAAATGAGTTTCAGAGAGCAGTAATACAGAGGTTGAGGCCTCGAATATTATATAATAGTATTAATTTAAATCAAGTAATTACGTTAGTCAATCCATTTTTATAGCCATAACCACCATCCGGGCAGGCTATCTTATTGAATTTCAATGAGATATATCGAGGGTGAAAAAAAGCCCAACAAACTATTTAAGCGGTTTAATTGATGGTCCGATCCTGCTTTGAGCTCATTTAGAAGATCAATAACTCTTACTGCTCAGCGCATCCAGTGCTAATCCAATTGCCTGTCTGGCATCAAAAGCCTCTTTAAACCTGGAGCTGTCAATTGCCCCGATTCTCTTTAAATCCCATGCCCCGGGAAAGTAGATCACAGTCTTTTCCGTAGCCAATGCCAGAGCAATTTCGCTCAATGTTCCAAAAGCACCCGGAAAGGCAATAATGACATCGGATGAATTGACCACAAGGACATTTCTGGCTATTCCCATTCCCGTTGGAATAGCTATGTTCACATACTGATTTGCTTCATCTTTCCTGGTTCCCGGTAAAATCCCGATAACCATACCATTGTTCTCAGAAGCACCTTTACTCACCGCCTCCATTATGCCGGTAAGTCCGCCACATACCAGAACCGCTCCTCTGTTTGCGATATGGGTGCCAAGTTCATAAGCAACCTGGTAGTTTTCAGGAGTAGCCTGGTTCCCGCCAATCACTCCGATCACTGGTTTCTGTTGAAACAAAAAGTCCTCCGCGTAAAATTATTCTCCAATAATTTTAATAAGAATCCTTTTAGGTCGCCTCCCGTCAAACTCCCCATAGAAAATCTGTTCCCAGGGTCCAAAGTCCAGACGTCCTTCGGTAACTGCCACTACTACTTCCCTGCCCATCACCTGGCGTTTCAGATGAGCGTCACCATTGTCTTCTGTCACATTGTGCCGGTAGTTCGAAACCGGTTCATGAGGTGCAAGAGATTCCAGCCAGTCATCAAAATCATTAAGAAGACCAGCCTCATCATCATTGATAAACACACTGGCGGTGATATGCATAGCATTAACCAGACATATTCCCTCAGATATTCCACTCTCTTTTAATGCTGCCTCAACCTCACCAGTGATATTGAAATAATCTCTGCGGTGGGGAGCGTTGATGGTCAGTACTTTTCTGAATGATTTCATAACTGCATGTTTCCTATACGTGAAAAAAGTTGCTCACGGAGCTTATCAAAGCCGCTTTTGCCCAGAAGAGCGAACATATTCTTTTTGTAAGCTTCAACATCCGGCTGGTCAAAGGGATTGACCCTCAGCATATAACCGGAGATTGCGATTGCCTTCTCGAAGAAATAAAAGAGCTGGCCAAGAGTTTTCTCGGAACGGTCCTCAAGAGAAAGTATGGCTGATGGTACTCCGCCGTCAACATGCGCCAGTAAAGTTCCCTTGAATGCATTAAGGTTTATATCCTCAAAGCTCCTGGAAGCCAGGTAGTTGAGTTCATCACTGTCATCATCGAACTTTGGAACAGATATTGAACGATTGGTTTTCTTCAATACCATAAATGTCTCGAATACGTTTCTTATCCCTTCCTGCATCCACTGCCCCAGGGAGTGGAGGTCGGTAGTGTAATCGAGAGCAGCCGGGAAGATTCCTGTGCCGTTTTTCCCTTCACTTTCACCGGCCAGTTGTTTCCACCACTCGCTTATAAAATGGAGTTGCGGCTGGAAAGCGGCCATCACTTCGGTTGTAAATCCTTTTCTGAACAGAATATTTCTTACAGCCGCATAATGACCGGCCATGTTATCCTGGTAACTGTCTCCACTGCAGAAGTCCATAGCTTCTGAAGCACCGGCGAGAAGATTTCTGATATCTATTCCTGCAACAGCTATGGGAAAAAGACCAACCGGAGTCAGCACCGAGAACCTTCCACCCACATCAGAGGGAATTTCAAAAGCAGCATACCCCTCCTCTGTTGCCAGTTTACGAAGAGCGCCTTTTTTGGGATCGGTGGTAGCGATAATACGGGAAGCCGCTTCGCTTTTTCCATACCTTGATTCCATGAACTGACGAATTACCCTGAAGGCTACACCGGGTTCTGTTGTGGTACCGCTTTTTGAGATAATATTTACTGCCACACTGCGGTCTTTTACCAGGTCCAGAAGGTCGGCAATGTAATCAGAATTTATGGAATGTCCGGCGAAAACGACTCTTGGTTTTCTCATATCCTCAAAAGAGGATGAAAGAAACTCTATCGCAGCACGTGCGCCAAGATATGATCCCCCTATCCCAATACAGATCAGGATGTCAGCTTTTTCCCTTATCTCTGATGCCCTGGAAACGATTGAGTCCACCATTGATGATGAAATGGTCCAGGGGAGATCAAGCCATCCAAGGAAATCATTTCCGGGACCGGAGCGCTCTGAAAGCATCTTTTCTGCAGATGCTATCGATTGGTTATAGTTTTCCAGTTCTTCCTGATTGATAAAACCGCTAAGGAGTTTGTCGCTAAAGCTTATTCTTTTTGATGACATTGCAGATCCTTTGTGTTTGGGTTTTATATCTTATTCATCTGTGTTTTCTGTTAATTTACAAGTTACAGATTATACCGTCCGCTGTCTTTTACTTATGAGACTGCTTACAGAAATCTCTGTACCAGACTCTTTTCCCGTACTACCGGTCTTGAAATTGACATCATGATTACACCGCTTTTGAAAATTGTCACTGTACCGGTAGATTCGGATATAGTAACTGCAAGAGCATTAGTGCAGGCGCTTATTCCCGCTGCTGCGGCATGACGAGCACCATAGCCTCCAGGAAGAGCCGGCAGTTCTTCTGTCAGTTGCGGTCTTAAATAACTGCCCGCAGAGAGCACGATTCCATCACCTGTAATTATAAAGGCGCCGTCTATGGCAGCGAATTCCTTTATGGTCTCCACAAGGCCCGGGTCCATGATGTTACGCTCGGCTTCGCTGTAACCACGGAAGGGATTTATTATAAGTTGTCTTACATAGGCATTGACCGAGTTGGTATCCCCAAGCACAAAAATGGTACCAACCGGTTTACCCTCACGACCCTCAATCGCAATCTCGCCTGCCAGTCCCACTACCCTTTCAAGTACTTCCGGCTCTACATCCGGCGGGAGGATATTCTGTGCTGTTGTAAAGAAGAACTCGTACTCCAGCGCTATGTCAATAGTCACGACAGTATCGAAAACCCCGTTTTTGGAATTTCCTGAGATGCAGACCACCTTGTCCTCTTTACCGATCAGGTTACGGGAGAGTGCCAGGAGAATCCCTATTTTCATCTGCCCAGTACGGGATGCCGGAATGGATGGAGCCTGAAGCAGACCAGCGATTCTTTTATCTTTGATCAGATCGAATCTGGTCTTGTTGCTGGTTACCAGAATAAGCTTTGGTTTACCTTTGAACTGTTCGATAAAATCGTTCTCTTTTACAGTATCGGCAAACACCATGATAGCTGATGCTTTAACATCTCTGGAAAGATCGATTGCTGCATTAATCACTGGATTGACGCTCTTTTTTGCTCCGGATTTCTGAGTTTTTTCCTCAGGAGAACCTTTTTTAAGATTCTCATGAATCAACCTGAGGTCAATTGGGCCCTCGAAAGAAAGTATCTGGTCCCGTACAAAATCGGTTTTGAAAAAAGCAGCAAGTTCCGAGAGGATCTGGATCTGTTTGTTGTTGTCAGCGTCATCTCTGGCCACCAGAAGAACAATAATGTGCGCAAGCGCACCCCGTGCCGCATCATAATTTATCCCGGCCAGACTGCGTCCGACAATAATTGCAAACTCATCTTTTATCTGAGCTCTGGCCTGAGGAAGGGCAAGTCCCTGACCAATGAAAGTGGAGGCCGATTCTTCCCTCTTGAGAATTTCATCTACAATCGTCTTCTGCTTGCGTACATCGAGAGCTTTACACAAAGTAAGGGAGATTTCCCGGAGTGCTTCCACCTTTTCATCAGCCTTCAGTTCAACTACAGTGGGCAGAACAAGATAGCTTTCAAACAACAAAAGTCACCTCACATTCTGATCGACGCGGCATAGTAATCCACGATCTCCGGTTTATTTACAATCACACTGTCTTTTTTCAAGCTGATTGCTTTAAGCCTCAAAAGCTGCTGCATTCCTGTTTCAACAATCTTCCGGGGATCTTCTCCCCTGACCTGTTTCAGATTGCGATTAGCAGCAGAGAGCCCCTCCAGAAGCACGGGAATCTGTTCTGATATCTGCTCCGGAGCAGAACCCTTCCCCTCCTTCAGAACAAAGGAGACCAGATGAACGGGTAAAATTCTGTAAAGATTGAGGAATTTGTTCTGTATATACTCGCTTACTTTCTGCATCGATGCCCTGTGTGACGAGAACTCATCACGGGCATTCTCCAGTCTCCCGGCCACAACATCAACTATTTCGCGTACGGTAACGGGTTCTTCATAGTCAAGGAAGATTTTGCCGTACTTTTTTCCGGTGTACCTGGATGAAACAACCGGTGCATAGGCAAGAATATCCGCACCGAAATACATGAGATTTCCCAATATCCTTTTGTAAAGAGGGTTGGAACGTTTTCGAAGCTGCTTCCCTTTCAAGAGCATCCTGAAATACGGCAAGTCCGGAGGATATTCATAGGAAATTGCCATAGGCAGCAGGTAAACATCATTCTGCGGTTTCTCCGCCTGCAGAAGCACCGATGCTCCCAGAATACCGTATTTCACATCAAGAGTTGCACCCGAATAACTTCTCCCCCCTTCAGGAAAGAGAATCACCGCCTGCCCCCCTTCAAGCATCGATTTTACACTTTTGCAAAGATTACGGACATAATTACGCTCAAATCCGGTATCACGCGACACCGGAAATGCCCCCCATTTTTTGAACCGGGGTCCCAGGTATGGAAGGTTTGTCAGGTTATCACCAGCGGCAAATCTCAACCCGCGAAACCCTTTCCCGAAAAAAACATGCCCCACAAGAAAATAATCCACATGGCTGCGATGCGTACTCACAAGCATCAGGGGACATTTCTGGATTTCAGAAGAGTTGAGATCCGGTCCTGAAACCTCTATTCCGGTAAAGGCAGTATCAAAAAACCTCTGTACACTTCCACTTACATCTTGTATTGCCCGATCATACGAACTCATTTAACACCTGCGAAAACGATGAAGATATTTACCAAAAATAGGATTTGAGGCGGTTAAAACCAAGGCAATTCTGTACAGAAAAGAGCTCAGGATGATTTTAAATTATGTTTTCAGAAAGGTAGAGACCGATATGTTGAAAAAAAAGCTTTCAGCAGAAACCGGTCTCTCTGATTTCTGCTGAAAGCCACAAAATTCCTCTGTTTTCTTTTTTCTTTTTAAGCTACATCCTCCATCACTCCGACATCAACATCATCTTCCCTGTCAGAATGCTCAATTTCAAAACTCTCGCTTTCCTTTTTCATCTGCTCGATCAGATCCTCTCTGCCGATCAGTTGAAGATGGCGGATTCGCTTATACTCGTTTCGATGCTCAGGGCAATATTTTGGATATATATACTGCCGGGGGTAAATTTTAACCTCAAACTGGTGATCACAGCCCTCCAGAGCGCAGTTCATGACAAGGGTAACTACCTCTGTGTAGTTATGCTTGAAAGTCTGATTTTTAATATTTACATCCTCAGGCTTTGTCCGCTTTCTTATACGATATCTGTCCTGGCGGTGTTCGGGACAATATTTGGAAATATGGATGCCGAAAAAGATCTTGCCGCATCCGGGGTACTGGCATTTCTTTTCCCGAAGTTTTTGACGGCGCCGCGATTTAGGTAGCTGCATATTAGATAACCCTCCGCACTCAGAAAAGGATTTTATTTAGAGGCAAATTGTTCCAAACTTTATAAATTGTTTTTGTTCAGGCACTTATAATATATGGGCAAAAGTAAAAAAATGCAAATTGTTTATCATTTATTTTAATAACCAGGTAACTCCTGTCATCCTTTAAATTAGTTGTATCTCCTTTCACAGCAGTCACTTACAGAGGCATTGACAGAGCCGCTTCAGAAAATTATTTTATCTCCTTTGCTTGACAAGAGGGCTTCCCGTTTCGTCAAGGCCACCCGGTTCCGGCCGTATCCGGCATTTCTTTTTTCTCTTCAAGCCCTTTCTCTTTCCCCCTCCTGGCGTTTAGATTTCCCAGAAACTATACTTATTTAGTACGCTTGCTTATAACTAATATTGAATTTCATCTTTCCACTTATGAAAATCCGGACTCAGAAAAACTCTGGCGAACATAATCCGGTGATAATCCCGGCGTTTCTTGATCTTGATTGGGTTTCCAAATCTGACCTCCTTTCAGGAAAAAAAGACCATACCCTTGTACTGGACTTCTCTGAGACAAAAAAGATCGACTCTGCCGGAATGAGTTTCATTCACCTCCTCCACTCATTACACCAGAAATCGGGTGGGAAACTAATACTCAAAGATCTCTCACCGGATCTACTTAAAAACCTGCAATCCTGGTCTCCGACAGCCGCAAAACAGACTGGAAAGAAAAAAAGCGAGAATTTCCTGGTCAGAACAGGCGACGCAGTGCTTTCTTTCAAGGATACTGCCCTTGGAGCGCTCTCGATTCTAACTGAAATGCTTTACTGGGGTACTTTTGGATTATTGGAAAAACGGGACATTAAAAAAGGGGCATTAGGCGAACAGATGTACCAGTTGGGATATAAAGCCTTTGGTATAGTCGGCCTACTGTCACTGCTAATCGGGATCGTGCTTGCTCTTCAGACCGCCATGCAACTGCGTGTTTTTGGAGCAGGGGTTTTTCTGGCCCCACTGGTTGGAATCACGATGGTAAGGGAGATGGGACCTCTTCTCACTGCAATTATTCTGGCTGGCAGAACCGGAAGTGCTACAACAGCAGAGATTGCCACGATGGTAGTTGGTGAAGAGATCGATGCTCTTCAGACAATGGGGATAAACCCGATTCAATTCACTGTAGTACCAAAATTCTGGGCTATATCGATCACCATGCCAATACTTTCTATCATGGGTACAGCGGCAGGCATTCTGGGCGGATATTTTGTAGCTTTGCTTTATCTTGATCTGTCATCGAGTCTTTTCTGGAATGAATTAGGAAAGAGCCTCGCCATGAAGGATATATTCGCGGGATTCATCAAGTCGGTTGTCTTTTCATGGCTGATTATCTGGATCGGATCCTTTTATGGGTTCAAAGTTCGTGGAGGCGCTGAAGCGGTAGGGAAAGAAACAACCGCCAGTGTTGTAACCGGTATTTTTATAATCATAATAGCGGATGCCCTTTTCTCGTTTATCCTGTAGGTTAAGCGCATTGGAAAATAATAACAGAAAACCGGTAGTTGAAATAGAGAATCTGGTAACCAAATATGGTGACCGGGTTGTACTCAATAACATAAGCACCAGCTTTTTCAAATCTGAAATCAGAGTGATACTGGGCACTTCAGGATGCGGTAAGACGACTCTTCTCAAGTCGATAATCGGGCTCCTTAAGCCATATTCAGGCAGAATCCGTATTTTCGGGACAGAAATATCTGATCAGGATGATCCCAGTACATTAGATGTGTTGAAAAAGATTGGCGTTCTGTTTCAAAATGGTGCTCTTCTGGGATCGCTTACTGTTCAGGAAAACGTTGCATTACCATTACAGATGCACACTAATTTACCAGATAGTATAATCAGAGAGATTGTCCGGTTGAAACTCGCTCAGGTCGATCTTCCGCACGCGGCGGAACTTTATCCTGGAGAACTATCCGGTGGAATGAGAAAGAGAGCCGCACTTGCACGTGCTCTGGCACTTGATCCGCCGCTGTTATTCTGCGATGAGCCTTCGGCAGGACTTGATCCAGTGACATCAGCCGGTCTCGATGATTTACTGTTAAAACTACGCATGATGCTGGGGATAACTGTTGTGGTTGTTACTCATGAACTCTTTTCTATAGAAAAGATAGCAGACAATATCACATTTTTACACAAAGGGTCTCTTCTTTTTGACGGCCCACTTGCAGAAGCGCTCAAATACAAAGAGGGTCCTGTTTGTGATTTTTTCAAACGGCATGAACCGGATCTGAACAAAGGCGTCACCTGCACCACTGATTTCAACCTGGAGTTTTCAGGATGAGCATATCTAGGGCACAGCGAGCCAGACTTGGTGTATTTGTAATCGCGGGAATAATCCTCCTGGCAATTTTCTTTGTCATTCCCCTGGGGATGAAACTGACAGACAAATTCAATACTTTTTTTGCCTACTTTGAAGGAGAATCTCTCAGCGGACTGGAACAGGGTGCAGTTGTCAAGTTCAGCGGCGTACCCATTGGGAAAGTCGAAAAAATAACATACCTTCCGGACAATCTCTCCAAAGTAAAAGTAGAGATGAAAATACAGCATGATTTCCCAATGAAAGTGGATATGGTTGCCACTACAGGGGCGATGGGGATAACCGGGTTGAAGTATGTTGAGATAACCGGAGGGAAGAATGAATCAGAGCTTCTTAAACCCGGATCTGAAATTCCCACAAAGATCTCCGTTATCTCGACAATCACTGGTAAAGCGGAATCGATTGTAGCCAAAGTGGAACTGCTTTTAAATCACCTCAATCAGATCACAGAACCGGACAGTCTCAGGTCAATTAAAAAGATACTGGACAATGTAGCCTATATCACAGAGGACGTCCGGGGTTTTGTCAGCGAGTCACGTCCTCAGATTCAGAAAATGACCAGTTCCACAAGCAGTCTGATCACCAAAATCGATTCCGTGGCAGGTGACATTAAGAACTTTACCAGTTCTTTTAAAGGTGATATCACGGCAGATCAGATAAGCCGAACCTTTTCAGCCATTGATTCCACAGTGCAGTCACTTAAAAGCCTTGCCGAAAATCTTTCTCTCATGGTCCGTCAGAGCAGGGAGGATTTCGCAGTGGGGATGGAAAATATCAGAGAGGCTTCAGAGAATGCCAACCAGTTGACAAAGATTCTCGCCGAAAACCCATCACTGCTGCTAAAGGGTGAATCTCAGAGAGGAAGGGAGGTCCGATGAGAAAAAGGATAGTATACCCGCTGGCATTAGCTGTGTTGCTGACAGCAGGATGCGGTTCGGTACCGACAAAACAATACTACGTGTTAAATTACCTGCCTTCAATGAATAAGCGTCAGAATCCAAATCCATATCCTATAACTATCCGTCTTAAGGAATTCAATATAGAGGAAGCATATAACCGGCCTCAGATAGTCTACAGACAGAGTCCTTTTCAACTGAAATATTACGTTTACCGTGTATGGGCTGTAAAACCTACCCGAATGATAACTGATCTGGTTCACAAACATCTGGTTTCCGCTAATCTTGCCAGCAGTATTGTCAGGAGATTCGATGAGGGGCAAAAACCGGATTATGAGTTAAGCGGAATAATTGAGGCACTTGAAGAGTACGACAGCGAGGAACTCTGGTTTGCTCACCTGGCCTTCAGAATCAATCTGGTCCGCACCGGTGACGGAAGAGTGATTTACACCAGAAGATTCGATCTGCGGAAAAAAGTGTACCAGAAAGAGCCCGAATTCGTTATCAGGGAGATGTCAGCTCTGATGGAATTTGCAATGACTCAGGCAATTCATGATATGGATGTCAAGCTGGCTCAGGAATACGGAAGCAAGACCACAATTGGAATTGAATCGCCGGTGTTCGAGGATTCAACCATTATAGAGGTAGATCAGTGATGCTGCGATCTCTTCTGCCCCGTGCTGTACTATTATCCATAGGCATTTTTCTCTGCTATTCCAGGGCAGATCTTCCTCCGGATCTGCCTGGCGAGGAAATAACAGAAGAATACCTGAAATGGACTATTCCGGCCGACACAGTTAAACGACAGGAAATTGACAGCACAAACAAAGCCACAGCCTGGTACGATATTGTTGCAAAGACCTGGGACGCCCCCCCTCTGGCAGAACAGATGGCTTCGGACAGAACAAATATCCCTCTTGGTAAAGGTGGCATTTTCGTTCCCAGATACACTGAAGCGGAAAACGAACCAGATGTGGAAATCCTGGACCTTGATGTACATACTGTAACTACCGGAGAAACAGGCAGAACTTTCAAGGTAGAGCCCGGTACCTATAATGTTATGTTGGGAAGCGGCTCCCACAAACAGCGTATTGTCAAAAGAATCGTAGTGGAAGAGTCGAGAGTCTCTCCGGTCATGCCCGACTGGGCAGGTCTGACAATTGAAACAGTTGACACAAACCTTACTACTTTCCGGGGTGAATACGAACTGGTGCGTTTAGATGACTTTGAGCCGTTTGGAAGAGGATTCGGAGCAGATATCAGCCTGGGTGAATCTGTAAAAACCTGGATACTTAAACCAGGTACCTATAAAATTCTGGGTAGAGGAGAGAGTTACAATACTCTGAAAAATTTCGTCACAGTAAGACTTCTCCCTGGTGAACTGGTAAAGTTTCTTCTGATACAACGACCCGACAACATGGCGATAATCAGCGGTGGTACAGTTGATATCACACCCGGGACCCAAATCACCTCACACTGGAAATACGGAGGTAATATCGGTGGAATGCTTCAGTTCAATGGGGAGATCGACCGCAATGAAGCGCATCAGGAGGCCATATCAACTATCTTCAGTCTCTCAACCAGTGTATGGCTTCTTTACAACAACCAACCCCATGAATGGGAAACGATGGTGCGAATCGATGAGGGTCTGAGCCTATCGGAACTTGACCTCACCAGCGGTGTTGATGATTTCAGGATCAATTCTCTCTATATCTGGCGTTTTTTAAGTTGGTTTGGCCCCTTTGGACGTGCTGAGGTAAGAACCAACCTGCTTCCCAGGAGAATCAGACTTGAAGATTACAAGAAAAGCGAATTCTGCATTCTTGAGAATGACTCTACGATAACTGAGGAAAGCTTTGACACATCAAAACAGGTCTTCCAGATCACACCGTCATTTTCTCCCTTAACTCTGGATATCAGTGGAGGAGCCAATTTCGATGCAGTAAACACAAACTATTTCGAACTGAAAGTCAGACTGGGAGTTGGAAGTTCCTTCTCCAGTTTTCCCCAGAGATATCAGAGTATCGATCCGGATGAGTATTCCGATTCACCCTATTATTTACGCATGCAGAACAGCATAGTGCTCCAGTCCCAGAATAAAACAAGCATTTTTGAATTTGGACCCCAGGGCTCCATCAGTGGAAATATCAATATCGGGAGACTGGGAACTGCCGGTGCGGAATTGAAGGTTTTTGCTCCAGTTGCTCCGGAAATGCGTATTACAAAACCGGATTTCGACCTTTCGGCAACTATAAGCTGGCGTATCGCTCGTCCTGTCACTCTCGATTATGATTATGATTATATACTGAAGCAGCCCGAAGATGTTGATGCGCGTGTAAAAAAGAGCACTCACCGGGTGTGGCTGAGATTTGCTTACAGCAGCAGGTAGAAACTGCCTGGACAAATACAAGGGAAATTTTACTTTCCCTTAACCAGTGGATCCCCTTTGGATTCTATATCCTTTACTTCAGAGATAAATTCGCTGATATCCTTGAATTTCCGGTACACAGAAGCAAACCTTACATAAGCCACCTCATCCAGGGCATAGAGTTCGGCCATTACAAACTGTCCTATATCCTGGCTGGGGACCTCCATTTTTCCGGACTTCTCTATCAGATTCTCGATTTTATCAACTATACTCTCGATTTTTTTCATGCTCACCGGTCTCTTTTTACATGCCGCAATGATACCCTGCATGAGTTTCTGACGGTCATAAGGCTCACGGCGTTGATCATTTTTAATAATAGTAAGCGATACATTTTCAATGTATTCATAGGTTGTGAATCTCTGTCCGCATCTGAGACATTCCCTGCGCCTGCGAACAGCCTGCCCCTCTTTACTTGAGCGTGAATCCACTACTTTATCTTCACCATGACTGCAGAAAGGACATCGCATTACTTACTCCAAATCGAAAGGGTTGTATCTCTGATTACGAAACAACACTATATATAGTACAATATACTACTAATTGCTTTCACGTGCAATAAAGAGAGATAACAGTAATCCGGCTCTGATAATCAACCGTCAAGAACCGCAGCAGGGAAACCGGAGAGTTAAAACTGCTTCGAAATAAGAATTCCTGCAGTGGAGAGGTCAGGAGATATAGCGGGTTGGATTCTAAGAGCAGCCCCGGTAATCCCCTTATAACGGGTCTTTGCCCTTATGTCGACAAATGCCACGATCCTGTTTAAAACCATCGCTCCCAGAAAAAGAGAGGATACCGTCTGGAAAACGTGGGAGTTCTTTCTCATCCTGACGTATTCTTCTTTGTGATAATCCGAGTCCCAATCCCAGTTAAGATCAAAGTCTGTTATCTCGTCTTCTTTCTGGCGGTTCAGTCCTGTAACCTGATTGTAGTATTCCATGTTATCAAACTGCCCCACCAGATTCCAGTAACTTTCATCATTTCTGCCCCGGGTTATATGGGCATAAGTAGAAGCATAACCCCTTGAATTCATTGATAAAGTCTTTGCCTGACGGTTGCACATCACAGCACCGAAAACCGATAACACATCCAGGCAGATATATCCCAGCGCAGGTTTTGCATTGCCCAGGTAGTGATGTCCCAGACCGGGAATCAGAAGTGATGCGGCCATAGCTGTTTTTGAAGACTTGATGGATTTATCATCCTGCTGCGAGAAAACATCGATGCTGTCTACAATAATATCCTGTACAGTGACCTGCGCGGAAACTGCAACAAACAGAAATAGCGGCAAAATCAGAAAAGAATTATGTTTTCTCAAAATCTAACCTGTAAAGCATAACCGGAAGCAGGTCCGTTTACTGTCTGCACGGTCTGCTGTTCGATATTTATTCTCTGCCAGAAACTCTCTTTGCCAAGCAACTGGTCATTATGGGCTTTAGCGGTGATCCCCGCATCTATCGCACTCACGATATGATTCACAAGCAGCATAGTGAGAACACCTTTGGAAATCCGATAATACTTGTTTGATTCTGAGATCTTTTTACTGAACTTTTTCTGGTTTTCTGAGAAACCATACAGAGCATTACCGGAGTCTTCCTCTGCTTTGTAAACCAGAAATCCTTTATCGAGATCGCTGAGTTTCCTATATTTGTCCTCATATTCTGAAAGAATTTCAAAATCACCATCGAATCCAGGTTCCGCATCATCCCAGCCATGAATAAAAGGATTGTCATATTCACGAATTGTGCGGTAAAAATCCTCATCCTTTTTATTGGCACTACGAATAAATGTTGCGGAATCCGTCCCGAGAAAGATTTGCTCCAGGGTAGAATCTGAAAATTTGGAACTGAGCTTTTTATAGTAAGAGAGGAAATTGCCGGTTGAATAATGCTGGTCAGCAAAATCGTAAGCATCTTTTTTCTCATTTCTGCCTTTAATCCCAAAACCAGCGCCAACACCTATCACTGTGGCTTCTACTGCCCCATAAGCTACTGCTTTTTTCACATTTCTGGCATAAGCCTGGCCAAGTCCCGGAAGCAGTAAAGAGAGCATGATCGCTACTTTTGGAGATCTGTACTCCTTAAGGTTTCTTGCAAAATTGATCGGTTCCATCTTCTCAATTTTTGAGACTTCTGGAGCAGGCTGAGGTTTCAGACCAGATTCAGGAGCTTCCTTTACAGGTTTTTCAGCAACTTTCTGTTCCTGCTCAGTCGTTGATTGTTCAGTCTCTGCTAGAGATGAGTCGGTACTTTGATCCGGCGATTCTGCAACTTTCTCGCTGGATTCAAGCTGCTCAATTTTTTTTTCTTCCCTTGCCGGTCCAAGAAGATCCTCTTCTCCGCCCTCAAGAATAAGCTCCTCTTCACTCTCAATTATTTCAGGAACTTTATTACTTCTGGATGAAGTTTCCACAGTCTGACCACTGTTTTTTTCAGCAGTGGATTCAACAGCAGGTTTCCCGGATGAGTCATTTGCAATCGTCTCTGAAGCTTTTTGCACGGTGTCGGGCTGATTCTGAGCACTTACAGCAAACCAGAGCATTGAAATCAGACAAAGAGCAGAATACCTCATATTACTCCCGTAAGAAATGGAGATCCTTACAATCCTAATACATCTTTCATTGAATAGTTTCCGGGTTTCTGGTTTGCAAGCCATTTGGCTGCAACCACTGCCCCTCTGGCAAAAATTGTACGGCTGTGAGCCATGTGTCTCAGTTCAATCCGCTCACCTGGTCCTGCAAACAATACTGTATGATCACCCACTATATCACCGCCGCGCACTGCATGCATTCCTATTTCCCGGGGAGAACGAACAGACTGAGAAATTCCGGACCTTCCATTTTTTACAGCCTCATCGTAAGATACTTCCAAAGATTCCGCGATTATTTCTCCAAGACGCTTAGCAGTTCCACTTGGAGAATCTTTCTTGAACCTGTGATGAGCCTCGATGATCTCAATATCAAAAAGGTCCTTTAATCGTGAAGATACCATTTGGGTAAGGGAGAAAAGCAAATTTACTCCCACGCTCATGTTGGGGGATATCAGCACAGGTACACTTCCGGAGACCTGATTCCCGAGAGCCTTGGCCTCTTCATCCAACCCGGTTGTTCCAATCACCAGCCCGGCCTTTAGCTCAGAAGCTTTACTTAACAATGAGCGTGTAGACTCAATGGTGGAAAAATCGATAATAACGGCTCCTGACAGATCCTGGCCACTGAGAGAATCTGAAAGCAAGACTCCTATGGGGCCTTTGCCTATCAGTGTTCCATAATCCTGTCCTGCCTGGGGATGACCTGCATATTCGATGCATGCTTTCAGTTTAAGCGCATTATCTGAAAGCACAATGGAAGCTATTTCAGCCCCCATTCTGCCCATTGCACCATTAATAACTATGTCAAGAGCCACAATTACTCCTTGATACTGAAGTTGTACTTACGAAGTACGGAGATAAGTTCCTGTTTATTGCGCTCACTGATAGCGACAAGCGGAAGACGCAAAGATCCGGCATTCATTCCTACAAGATTCATCGCTGTTTTTACCGGAGCAGGGTTAGTTTCAATAAACATAACCTGATTAAGGGGCAGCAGTTCCTCATGAATCTTCAGTGCCGACTCCATGTTTCCTTTGAAAAACTCATCAATCATGGCGCACATCCTATCAGGGACAATATTGGCCACAACAGAGATGACCCCTTTACCCCCTACAGCAAGAATGGGCAGAGTCAGTGCATCATCACCCGAAAGGATAGTCAGCCGCTCGCCGCAGCGGCGATGGATTTCGGAGATCTGAGTAACATTACCACTCGCTTCTTTTACACAGGCGATATTCTTGAAAGCACAGAGTCTCTCCAGTGTCTCAGGCAACAGATTAATTCCGGTCCTCCCCGGAACGTTGTAAACCACTATCGGGATATCGACACTGGAAGCTATAGACTTGTAGTGCTGAAATAAACCCTCCTGAGTGGGTTTGTTGTAGTAGGGAGTGATACACAGAAGCGCATCTGCACCTTTATCCTGGGCGTGTCTGGCAGCGGAAATAGATTCCCTGGTATTATTTGAACCGGCACCGGCTATAATCTGCACTCTTCCGGCAGCCTGATCGATGGTGATATCCACCACCCTGTTGTGCTCCTCCCAGGAAAGAGTAGCTGACTCCCCTGTTGTTCCACAGGGGACAATACCTGAGACTCCTTTACTGATAAGGAATTCAATATTGTCACGCAAAGCTTTTTCATTTATCGAACCATCGTCACTGAAAGGGGTGACAATCGCTACATAACATCCTTTGAAAAGCATCTTTTTTCCTTTCAAAAAGTAAAAACGCCGGGTCTTTAGAAAGGCCCGGCATACATCTGGACATTAATATACCGGGCTTTATTTTTCTTCCTTAACAACCCATACCTTGAGTTTTACAGATACATCCCGGTAAAGGTTGATTTTAATATTGTAGACCCCAAGCTGCTTGATCGGCTCTTCCAGGTCCACATCCCGTTTTTCAATATTAAAACCTTCCTTTTTAAGGAAATCGGCGATTTCCTGCGCGGAAACTGAACCAAAGATCTTCTCTTCCTCTCCGACTTTCACCGGAATAGTGCAAGGGATCTGTTCAATTTTCTTTGACAGTTCACGAGCCTCGGCGATTTTCTTCTCTTCTTTACGCTCAGCCGCCTTTTTTGCCTCAGCAACTTTCTTTTTATTTCCCTCAGTAGCAGGAACAGCTATTCCCTGAGGAATAAGAAAATTCCGAGCATAACCGTCTTTGACCGGAATCACATCCATGGCCTTTCCCAGCCCGTCATAGTCTTTTTTCAGAACTACTTCCATAGTTAGATCGCTCCTCTCATTTTCAGCTCTGGTTATTTAATGTTTTCCGCTACAAAGGGCAGAAGAGCCAGGTGGCGGGCACGCTTGATAGCGATTGCCAGCTTTCTCTGGTTCTTTGAACTTACACCTGAGAGGCGGCGCGGAACAATTTTACCACGTTCTGTAATATACCTGTAAATGATGCGGATGTCCTTGTAGTCAGGCTCAACCTTATTCTGCTCAAACCAGCAGACCTTTTTAGTCCTTCTTCTTGGACCCTGACCATAATCATTCCGTTCTCTGTCACTTTTTCTCTGAAGCATTTTCTCTCTCCTCAATCATTCAATTTCATCATCAGTTTGAATTGGCTGTTCATTTTCGGGAGATTTTTCCCGACGTGCTGCTGCCGCTGCTCTTGCCGCCTCGTTCTTGAGATTGCGCTGAACAGTCAGGTGGCGAAGAATACGCTCATTAAGTTTAATATACTTGTCGAGGGCAGTGACAGTATCCCCTTCCCCCTCATACAGGAAAAGACAATAGTATCCTGTCTTTTTCTTTTTAATGGTATAGGCAAGCTGACGCTTTCCCCATACATCGGTTTTTTCAAAGTTTGCTGTCTGCTTGATGAGATCTTCAACCTGCTGCTGCTCTTTCTGAAGCACATCATCAGGAAGAGTCCCATCAAAAACTACCATTGTTTCATAGGGCCGCTTCAAAATAAACCTCCTGTGGTCTATGGCTCCGGCTGAAGCCGGAGCAGGATTATTTGTTGTATTTATTCATCACCACATCGATCCCCTCTGTAAGAAAACAGATCGATGCGGCAACAGCTTTGGAAATCACGTCTTTTAACACTTCTTCTTCCTGAGCAGAAAAATCACCCAGAACAAATTCCTTCAGATCCCGGTCTTTGGGCGGAGGGCCAATCCCTATACGCAGCCTTGGGAAATCCGGACCAGTGTATTCAATAATTGATTTTAGTCCATTATGACCGCCATGAGATCCTCCTCTTCGAGCCCTCATTGTCCCCAGCGGAAGATTTATATCATCAACTATCACCATTATAGCATCAAGCGGTACTTTCGTTTTTTTCAGGATGGCCTCAACAGCCACCCCCGATCGGTTCATGAAAGTCTGAGGCTTGACGATTAAAACCGTTTTACCGGAATCCATGACTCCGGAAACGATTTCAGAATCGGCAATAAAACCAGGGACAGAAGACTTGAGATTCTGAGAAAGAGCATCGGCAACCCTGAACCCAATGTTATGTCGCGTTTTCGCATACTCTCCAGGATTGCCCAACCCGATATAAACAGCATCAATTGATTCGGGCAGAACGGATCTGTGAAAGAGTTTTCTTAAAAAAGAAAACAATCCCATCAGTCCGGTACTATTTCTTTTCCGCCTCGGGTGCAGAAGATGCAGCGGCAGGTGCAGCAGCTCCTGCTTCAGCAGCTTCTTCAGGTTTGGCAGCCTCTTCCTCACGAGTAGCATGAGTAACCACAGCCAGAACCTCTTCAGGCGCTTCTTTTATTGTTATATTGGGGATAACCACATCCCTGACATGAATCGAATCTCCAATATCCAGCGCCGATACATCGATAGTGATGTTTTCCGGGATATCTGAAGGCATACACTCGATTGTAACCTTCTTTACCGGGATACCGAGAACTCCGTTGCTTTCCTTCACACCAACCGGAATACCTACAGTCACCACAGGAACCTCGATTGTAACCTTTTCGTTCATGGCTACTTTCTGAAAGTCAATATGGAAGAAAATATTGTCTTTCAGAACATGGCGCTGTACTTCACGGATAACCGCGATGGAATCATCCCCATTACTGCCGATTCCAAGATCGATCAAATGGGTCAGTTTTTTTGTGCGTACAATTGTGGCAAACTCTTTTCCATCGACTTCAATGTTGACCGGTTCATGGTTACGGCCATAATAGATCGCCGGTACCCATCCCTGCATGCGCGCTTTGCGGGTGTAGGATTTTCCCGATCCGCTGCGTGGCCGTGCTTTCAGTTTAATGATGTCCAAAATACCTCCTGGAATAAGATTACCTAAGCTATGGTCATAATAGCTGGGGCGGAAGGATTCGAACCCTCGAATGCGAGGACCAAAACCTCGTGACTTACCACTTGTCGACGCCCCAGTAAAAAAATAGGCAATCTTCTAATATAATATCAGGAGCGTTTTAAAACAAAACCTTGATTCACATGATTAAAAATTGCCATGGTTTTGAGAAGGAAAAAGTTTTGTTTGCTTAAACCTTGATGAAAAGGAAATGATTACAAAATTCGGTTACAATAGTGATACCACCCCTGACTCAGATTCAGCGGCCTGGAATGTAAACACTGCGGGCACTGCAATCACTGTTGTTCTGAAGAGGAAACCATGTCTTTGAGTTTTTCCTCGTAGGCACTGATCACTTTTTCCTCGATCATCGAGCGTGTTTCTGCATTAAGAGGATGAACAATATCCTGGAATCTGCCGTTTTTCAACTTGCGGCTGGGCATTGCAACAAAAAGGCCCTGGGAACCTGAAATAATCTTCAAACCTTTGACCAGAAAGCAATCATCAAAAACTATGTTTGCGGAGGCTTTCAAACGCATTTCATTTTCAATGACCGTTACCTTCACTTCTGTGATATTCACAGTTTACCTCCATTCGTTTGGCATCTTTGATAACGAATGCCCGATTGGGGTGGCATTATTTCAGATATGAAGCTATATAATTAAAATATAACAAGAGCAACTGCATCTGCCAAGCAGAAAATCTATTCTTTCAAACATTTATTTCTATCAAATCAAGGATATAAGACATTTCGGGAGAGCAAAATAGCTCCAAAAGTCTCAAATACTTGCTGTTAAGAGGTGCGAAACAATTATTTTATTCTTTTTTCCTATAAAGACCAGACAGAGAGAATGATCATGGTTGCTCCGAAAAAAGACATACTCTCCTTACTGGAGTTTTCTCCCGAAGAGATAGTAGAAATACTGAGCAGTGCCTCCGACCTCAAGAGAGATCGTTTGAAGACCGATCCCAAGGCATTCAAAGATCGCACGGGAGTAATGATTTTTGAGAAG
>DAOTAZ010000005.1:0-28173 GCA_035382965.1 Chitinispirillaceae bacterium
CCGAAACAGTGTACTTATGCCAGTAAACTCCGGCAGTGTCTGTGGATTGAACTGTACCGGCATCACCCCAGTTTATTACAACATGCGAAAAATCACCATCAGGATCTCTGGCGAAAACCTCGATAAAACTGTAAATACCACTTATAAAGGCATCCTGAGAAAGCCGGACCTGAGAAAAAACAGGGCGGCGGTTATCGGGTAGAGTTATTTGAAGACTCTCTACTGTGCTGTCACCATCACTCCCGGTCACCGTAAGTTCCACCATCAGATTTCCACCTGAATCTGACACAAACACTACTGAATCACTGATACTAAATGGGCTTGCCCCCATTCTGTACTGCATTCTCTCCCCTGCCGGACTGCTCAATCGAAATCCGGAAATACCTCCTGTGGAATCCACTGCACTGAATCGGATTGTAAGCGGCTCATCGCAGGAGAGAGGATTCACAGGAGAGAATGAAAAGGAAGTGATTTCAGGAGGTTGCTCTTTACGTTTAATGAAGTACTCTTCGTCGTTCCCTGTAAGTTTGACTTGAATTCGTACCGAGTCGGTTTTGAAAAGGGAGTTAGTGAAAACCAGCCAGAATTTCACGGTCCTGACATTTTCTATGAGGAAACTTCCATCAGCACCGGTAACAGCTTTTTCAGAAGTCCCGGAAATTCTCACATTTACACCCGGCACAGGTTTTTTAAAAACAGCATCGTAAACCGTACCGGAAATATCTGCGGTTGAATACTGAAACGGAGTCCAGGGATCTTTAATGAAATTGCAGGAACACACCATCAAGAACAAAACGGCAGAAGCTGCAAATACCGCTTTGCACTCCTTTATCAGTCGTAATATCCGGCTGTAATCGTTCTTTCTCACAATTGATATTTCTTTATAAGATCCATGAGTGCGTTTCTGCTTATCCTGAGTAGCCTGGCAGCACCTGAAACATTTCTGCCTGTTGATTCCAGAGCCTTTGAGATAAGCAGCCTGTCAATTCTCTCCCTGGCCTGCTTCAGGTCAAGAGAGTCTGATTCTTCATCGAGAACACCGGTTTCTGCAGAACCGGTTTCCTCAAGTCCAAGATCTGACACTTCAATAAACTCTCCGGCCGCATTGACCAGCCCGCGCATGATCGCATTTTCCAGTTCTCTTATGTTCCCCGGCCAACTGTGCTCTTTTATCACATCAGCAGCATCCCCGGAAAAACCCTTTACACCCGGATTCAGCTTTGGCCCGTACACACCAAGAAAATGATCAGCCATGGACGGGATCAGGTCCGGACGTTTACGTAACGGAGCGATTTCAAACTGAAGTACATTGAGCCGGAAGTAAAGATCCTCTCTGAACCTCTTCTGCGCAGTTTCACTCTTCAAATCCCTGTTAGTGGCAGCTATCACACGAGCATCGCTACGGATCACACCGGTGCCGCCAAGCATCTCATATTCCCCGGACTGGATTAAGCGTAAAAGCTTTGCCTGAAGACTGCCGCTTAATTCCCCGATTTCATCAATAAAAAGTGTTCCGCCACAGGCCAGGCTTACTTTCCCGGATTTTCTGGCGTGAGCACCTGTAAAGGCCCCTTTTTCGTGTCCGAAAAGTTCGCTTTCCAGCAGTTCAGGCGGAATCGTCGTACAGTCAATTGTTACAAAAGGTCCGCTGAGCATTGAATGATTGTGAATTTCTCTTGCAAGCAGGCTTTTACCCACTCCGGTCTCTCCGGTAATAAGCACAGGAAGAGCGGTTCTGGCAGCCTTTTCCACAAATTCCCTTATATCTTTATTGCTTTTTGCATCCAGTCCGTAAAAACCGGAGGTCCTAAACGAATCTCCAAACTTCAGAGAAAGATTCTCATTTTTCAGCTTAAGCCGGTTTATCACTGGTGAATAACGTTTCTCACCCTGAATGCTGGCCTCTCTGTAGGCCTCACCTCTGGCCCTCTCAATAAGTTCTGCATTCTCCAGAGACAAAGCAATAAACGATGAGCATGCCAGAAGAAAGCTTCTGTCATTTCCAAGGAGTTTCAGGCGGTCTGTTTTCTTTGACACACAATAAACAACCGCGATTATCTCCGATGTCCGGCTGAGTACCGGAAAACATAATAAGGACCTGATATTGAACCTCAGGAGGCTGGCAAAGCCAGAAACATCTCCGGTTCCATCTCCTGCATTGTCCAGAATTACAGGTGCCCTGGAATCGAAAACCTTTCTCAGTACTTCACGGCTGATAATACTGTTGCTCTGTTCCGAAACCAGCTCTCCACCATCCAGCACACAGAACCGCTCCTCATCACAGAGATAAATTCCCGCGATTTCAAGGTCTATCAGATTCCTTATCTCTTTAAGCAGTTCCACGATGATCTCGTCCCGATCACTCAGGGGAAGCACTTTTTTCAGGATCTCGCACAGGACTTCAAGAAGCCTGCTGTTTCTGCTGTGAAATTCAAATTCGGTTATAATCCTCTGCACTTCTTCATCGGAAAGCTTTGCTTTTCCACGCAAAGCCGAACTGAGCATCTTTACTGCCCCGTCCTGTTCCTGTCCAGGCAGACTGTAAACTGATGTTTTACAGAAGTTTGCGGAATCGATGATTCTGAAGGTCATTTTCATTCCGGCAATTGACACCTCATCACCATCTCTGAGAATCGCCCTGTCCACCTTTTTACCATTCACTGTCGTTCCATTTGTGCTCTTGAGATCCACTACCTCTGCTCTGTCTTCCGAAAGCAGAAACGACAGGTGAAAACCGGAGACATTCCTGTCCGTTACCACTATATCCGCCTCCGGATTCCGGCCCAGACGGTAAACCGGCTTGTCAAGCAGTATTTTTCTCTCCTGCGATGTTCCGGGGTTGATTATCAGATGATAACTCACTTTTTCCCTTTCCTGCTTTTCAGATTTAAAACAAGACCATCTGCAACAGTACCGGCATACACACCGGTAAACATCAGCATGGATGTCCTGCAGATAAGTGAATATCTCTCATATTCTGAACGGTTACCGCTGTACCATCCGTACTCAGGATTATAACTGTTCTTCATCTTATGATATGCCCAGATCCCTGCCCCTATTCCAGCAACCTGAAGAACCGAAAACAGAATGCCCCTGACCGGCTTATGGTATTGAAATTGTGTGATGCCCAGAGGAACAAAACACAACGGGATATTGTACCAGTCATTCCTGGTTGTCAGTACCACCCCTGAAGTATCGCTTACTTCAGCAGCGATTGAACCTGAATGCACTTGTAAAACAGCTTCAGCCTGCACAAAGGTATCACTGTCCTCCTTTAGAGAGTCCTCAGTCACTGCCATGTTTCCGGTAGAATCATTGCTCAAAGCCAGCTTCTCTTTAGCGCTATTAAACACATCGAGAATTATCGGTGATGTAAGGATAGTGTCCAGGTAGAAGCTTTTATCTATGCCCAGCAGTCTCAGAAAAACCACTTCAGCACTGTCCTTTTGCTCAATGGCAGTAAAACAGAAAGCGAGGTATTTGAGGTATTCCATGTCAGCAGAATCCGGCACTGCTTTGATTTTTGTCTGCAGTAACTCGATCGCCTGCTCGTAAAAACCGCTCTCGTAAAGCACTTTGTAAGCCGGCTCCTCAACGTTCTCCGGGAAACCTTCCGGCGGTAAGTCGTTTCCCGGACTTACAGTAAACAGACAGATTATGAGTAGTAAAATAATCATGGTTGCAGCAATTGTAATTTATATCTCTTCCTGAGAGTTTCTCCGGCAGTAACAGTGACCCTGTCCTCAAGCGGAACACAATGCTTATTGACAAGCCTGACAGTGTAGCTGCCCGACGGTATGGAAACCGGCCGGGAAAAAGGTGTCGTTCCCAATTCTTTTCCATTTATATATACAGTTGCCCAGGGCTCACAGAATATAAAAAGGTTTCCGGAATCAGCAGTTACCAAAGTCTCTTTTATTCTTCTTTTCGGAGTTTCCTGTTTGACTGCAGCTACCCGGACATCAGGTAAAACAGTACTTTGATTTATCAGTGTGTCTGCTTTTACATCCCGCAGCACATCATCATTTGCATTCGCCATGTGCCCGGCAGCCGAACTGTCTTCAACTGCAATTGCTGCAGGCGGCAAGGGAGAGGAACCGCCACCCTTTGACATGTTAAGAAAAACCATAACACCAATTCCCGAGATCAACACAGTAAACACAGCGGCCACTGCAACCGGTTTAAATCTGAACCTTTTTGGTTTGTAAATACTTGTCCTGGCAAGAGAGATATCACTGGATGACTTTGAGAGATCAACAGTCTCAAACAGAGCCTCTATACCGATATTCAAAGGATGTTCCTGCCGGCAGACAGAAAGGCTCTGCTTCAGAACCATTCCATCGGGGATTCGCTCAGAGGGATCATAAAGAAGACAACGCCTCAGAAGTTCATAGTAGCAGGATGGAAGAGACTGGATTTCCGGATAATCGATAATTACTTTTCCTGCCTGGATTTCCGGAATGATTTCCGGAGATTTCTGGGCATTGTAAGGCAGGCGTCCGGTTAACATCGTGCAAAGTGTTACCGCCCAGGAGTATACATCTGAAGCAGAAGTGATCTCTTTTCCTGAGAGCTGTTCAGGTGACATAAATGGCGGTGTTCCGGCTACCGCATTATCCACAGTCAAACGATCATCCAGATTGTGAAATGCCAGTCCGAAATCAGACAGCATTGCCCTGCCCTGCCTGTGAATCAGGATATTTGCAGGTTTGATGTCTCGATGCATTATACCGAGACTGTGTGCTTCAGAAAGTGCACAGGCAATTTCCCACATTACTTCCAGTGCGATCCCTGTTTCCAGCTTTTCCCTCAGCTTGAGAACTGCCTCGATGTTTACACCGGGAACATACTCCATCACTATATAATGAGAATTATCCTCTATGAAGTAATCGTATATCCTGACAATGTTAGGGTGATCCATCCTGGCCGAAGCCAATGCTTCACGCTGGAAACGGATTGTAGCTGAAGTATCTCTGCAGAGGTGAGGATAAAGGGACTTCAGGGCAACTGTGCGTTTTAATCTGTTATCCAATGCCTCATAAACCACAGACATGCCGCCTGAACCGATTTCCCGTATAATCTTGTAATTCTTCAATTCAAGTTTCATCTTCAGGCAGAAGCAGAACTATAATAATGTTATTAACACTTCAAAATAATCTATGGACAAAAGAAACACTCTATGCTGGAAAACAGCAATCAGCGTTGGAAATAAATAATACAAGTGTATTTACATTTCCTGTTCATTGAATTTATTATATAATAAAGCATCGGCAACGATCTATCCAACCTATTCAGAGAGGAGTATCTCATGCGCTTAGCAAGTTCACTTCTTATTATTTCTCTAGCCTGGATCTCACTAAGTGCCCAGGATGTGCAGCAAAAAGCCGCTCAGGGAGAAAAAGCAGCCACTCCTGAGCAGACAACCACCCCTGCTGCAGTAAAAACCAATGACAAAACCACAGCAGATAAGAATACCGCTAAGCAAACAAACATAACAGTTACTGGTGCGACCCAAAAAGCAGATTCAAAGGCAGCAAAAAAGGATGATGCTTCTAAACCTGCCACAGAAACCGCAAAAACAGAACAAAAACCCGCCGCCGACACTAAAAAAACAGACTCCGAGGCTGTTCAGGCAGTGAAAAAGGATAATAATACTCCTAAAGCTGCCGCCGAGGCTCAAAAAACCGAGCCAAAGGCTTCCACCGAGGCCAAAAAGCCTGATGTTCAGACTGCTCAGCCAACCAAAAAGGATGATGCTCCCAAAGCTGCTGTAGCAACTGCAAAAACAGAACAGAAGGTTGCCACTGAAGCTAAAAAACCAGATGCACCGGCTGCCCAGCAAAAGGAATCAGCACAAACAGCTTCTGAAAAATCTGAGCTTTCAGTCGCGCGTGCAGCAATTGCCCTCAATATAAAGGATCTTGAACCGGAAAATGCCGGTGACACATTCCCTCCCGAGGTTAAACGTCTGTACTGTTTTACTCACATTAAGGGTTCATCCGGCGCATCAGAGATTCAGCACAGATGGTACTGGAATGATGATCTTATGGGAATAGTGAATCTTCCTATTAAATCGCCCAACTATCGTACCTACAGCGCCAAAACAATTCCGGAAGGGATGACTGGAGAGTGGAGAGTGGCTGTTGTGGATTCAAAGAATGAAGAAATCCTGAAAATGCTCAAGGTGCAGATTAAGTAACAGCCTGTAATTTTATATACAAAAAACCAGGGCAGGATAGCATTCTGCCCTGGTTTTTTTATTTACTGAGACCTGTTTGCGTCTTATCCTTCACAGCACCTTTTTTTTGTAGAGTTGATAAAATACCGGTTAATTCCTGCATGCTGCCGGCAGTCACTGTCTCTCTGTTGTCCAGGAGCAGAACCAGTGGTTCATTAACAGAGAGGCTCTTTAAAAGCTTCATATGTTTCTCAAGAGAGTTTGTATCTCCCAGAACCGCCGCTGTGAGTGAATCCGGATTGATGCCAGATTTACTGCTGATAGCAGACCAGTAGGAGCTCCCCGGGTTTTCAGCGTATTCCTTAAGGTAAGAGGCAAATTTGGTCTTATAATGTAAAGCCAGAAGAAGCCATCTCTGCGACTCTTCCTGACGAAAATACTCTTCTGTACCCCTGAGTGTCTTCGATGGCTCACCGTAAAAAACCGGTTTTATCTCAACTGTGGAAACCGAATCATCAAGAACTGTCTTCAGTACCGCAGGTATCTCAGGAAAGAAGGGATCCACAAAGAGCACAACCGTCCCTCTCTTCAGTTCCCTGCGATGAAAGTAATTCTTTCTGACTATTCCCTCTTTGAAAATCAGTCCTCCATTTTTCTCGATCAGTCCGCTCTCGATAGAACCGAATTTCTGAGTCTGCCTCACTTCCCTGCCAAACACATAAAACGGAAGCGCGTCAGGATTGAATTTCTTAAGCAGTTCCTTACCCTGTTTGGAATTCAGAGTAAATGTCTTTACAGTTGCACCCGGAAACAGTTCATGAGTTGTCATGATCATCGATGACTCCGGATGCTGAAGCGTTGAATCTGCAACAAGCACCGTGAAATCAAACCGTACTGCATCACGGAACTCACAATCACCTGAAACACACTTTCCGATTTTCCCCGGTCTTCTGCAGTCCGAGTCATCTATACACTGTGGAATTGAATCGCAGAATTTGGAGACCCCCGAATTGCCGCTGCATTCAATTCTGGCAAGCCTCAGTTTCGAAATCCGGCCTTCATAAGGTATGTTATTGATCATTAATGTCGGTGAGGCATTGATATTCTGACGCTCTGAACGGTTGTAATGAACTGTAAGTTCACTCTTTCCTTTTGAGGCCACCCACTGCCCGATTTTTCCCTTGTCCATTTTCAGTTCATCGATCAGAGACTCAGTGGGAAGAATCGCTGCCGCACGTTTCTGTAAAAATTGTACCCACTTTTCAGGGTAAAGCTCCTTCACAGCAAGCCACATCATCTCGTCATGTATCTCCCCGGTCCCATGCAGTGATGACAGGCTCTTATCACTCTCCACATTACCTATAAACCTGATATCCCACCTGAGTTCAGGAAAAGCCTTTACAAACTCCACAAATGAGACAAGTGCCTCAAGACCATATGGACACTGGCTCATTATATACAGATCGTACACATTTTCCCGTTTCTTATCCTGTAAATTCAATATCGCAGCGACAGAGCTGTCCTCTTTGACCTCTTCCCCGGCATTGAGCCATCCGCTCCTGATCACACTCATCCTCTTGCCGGAAAAGCGTAAATCCACGAAGGAGAAACTTTTCCCCTGAAACCCGAACTGCATTACAGGAACATTGTCTCTCATAATAACCGGGTTCGTGTCGGCTTTACGATGACCATTGACTATCAGATCACACTCGGGGAAAGAATCTTTCAGCGCAATTGAGCTCTCCTGGCCCAGGTGAGAGAGAATTATCTGGAAATCAGACCTGGCTGTCATCTCTTTCCATACCTTACGCAGAGACTGAACCGGATCTTTGATGGACAGGTTTCTGTCCGTCTCGAAAAGCTTCTCCTGCGATGTCAATCCTGTGATTGCAAAGGTATACTGTCCCTTTTTAACCAGAAGGTAGGGAGCTGTCAGGAGTTTTCCATTCTGGTCGAAACAGTTGACAGACACAACCGGGACCCCAGCCTCTGATGCTCTCGCTATCAGCCAGTCTCCCCCGTACTGAAGATCATCGTCGCCAATTGCCACGGCATCATAGCCAATAGCTCCCATGCCCCTGAGAGTAACGATAGTTCTAAGCGAATCCGCGGATCTTCCCTCAGTATAGGAATCATAGATTCCTCCTCCGGAAAATCCACCTGCATCCAGCAGAAGCAGATTGTCTCCTTTACGGATACTCTTGACAAGAGTAGAGCGCTTTGCCAGACCTCCGCCCGGATCCTGAGGACAGTCACAGGGTTCGATCATGGCATGTGTCTCCGCTCCTGCTATGACAGTGAGATCTATCTCATTTGTCGCAGCGGTTACCGATAATCCAATGGCAAAAATGGGAATAATTAACGTGTGAAAAGCTTTCATTCAGATCAGTGTTCCTTCCGGATGTTTCTTCAATGACAAATCAAGGGCATGCAGAGGGGAATCCGCTTGCGGAAAAGACCTTCCATCACTTTAGCGGGTCAGAAAGATTAGATGTGTCTTTCTAAAGGCACTATCCCACTGCTTCAACCAAAAAATAACTCTTCTTACCTTTTTGCAAAAGGATGTATTTGTCATTGAGCAGGTCAGATATGCCTGTTTTCATGTTTGGATCGGTTACTTTATTCTTGTTTATCGATACTCCGCCCTGAGACAGCATCCGCCTGGCTTCGCTTTTTGAAGGGAACAAACCGGTTTTCTCGGAAACCAGATCGATGATACTTATCCCGCCTAAAAGCTCGTCACGCGAGATCTGCCTCTGAGGTACACCATCAAACACTGAAAGAAAATCCTTCTCCGGAAGCCTGCGGAGGGTATCGGTAGTGCCTTTACCAAAGAGAATTTCAGATGCTTCCAGTGCCATTTTGTAATCATCACTGGAATGAACCAGTATGGTCATCTCTTTTGCCAAAGCTTTCTGCATCGCTCTTTCATGCGGGGCTGCAGCATGCTCCTGCTCAAGCCCGCTGATCTGATCTTTTGTAAGCAGTGTAAAATACCTCAGCATCTTTGGCGCATCCTCATCACTGACATTGAGCCAGTATTGATAAAACCTGTAGGGAGAGGTACGAGAGGGATCCAGCCATACACTCTCTCCCCCTTCGGTCTTACCGAATTTCTTTCCATCAGCCCTTGTGAGAAGAGGACAGGTAAGGGCAAAGGCCTCACCTCCGGCTTTGCGGCGGATAAGCTCTGTACCAGAGGTGATATTTCCCCACTGATCGGAACCTCCCATCTGAAGCACACATCCCTTGTTGACGTAGAGCCAGTAGAAATCATAGGCCTGAAGAAGCTGATAGCTGAACTCTGTAAAGGAGATTCCGCTCTCCCATCTGTTCTTCACCGAATCCTTGGACACCATGTAATTGACAGTTAAAAATTTGCCCACATCGCGGAGAAAATCGAGGAATTTTATCTCCCCGAACCATTCGTAATTGTTCATGATCTCAGCTTTATTGTCGGAGAAATCCAGAAACCTGGAAAGCTGCTTTTTTATGCACTCCTGGTTGTAGGCAATGACATCGGCAGAGAGAAGTTTCCGTTCTTCCGATTTTCCCGATGGATCACCGATCATACCAGTTGCTCCTCCGACCAGAGCCACAGGCTTATGACCACAGCGCTGAAAATGAACAAGAAGCATCACTGGAATAAGGTGGCCTATATGCAGTGATGGTGCAGTGGGGTCAAATCCGACATATCCGGAAATTGAGCCCTCAGCCAGCTTGGCATCCGTACCAGGTGTAATATCATGTATCATTCCACGCCATTGCAGTTCTTCAAGAAAATTCATTTTCCACAAATCCGTTTCTATTGGTAAACCATATTGAAAAAACAATCATTTTTATAAGCACGACATTTTATTCGAAAACTTCTGTTCACTCCTCTACACAGCAAAAAACGCATTTTTCAGATGATCGATCTTTTCCCCCCAGATCGCGATAACATCAAAGCGACAGGGAACACCCATAAGATTATGCTCCTTTATGTACTGCTGAGCCATTTTTGTCAGAATTTTCTGTTTATGTGGTGTAACCCAACTCAGAGGATTTCCGAAAGCCTTTCCCTGCGATGACTTTACTTCCACAAAAACCAGTGTCCCGTCAGCGTCCTGTGCTACACAGTCAATCTCACCTCTTCTGGATCTGTATTGTTTGCACACAACAGAGTAGCCTTTGGAAAGCAGATAATCCACTGCGATCTGCTCCCCACAGTTTCCCTTCTGATGAGTGCTCTGATTTGATAATTTCGGGTCCATTATTTTTACGCAGGATGATTCAAAATATGGTACAGAAGGATTCCTCCAAGCGCGGCAATGGCAGTCCAGGAAAGCCATTGTGTTTTTGCCATCTCCAGCCAGTAATCAAAATCCAGCGGAGTGAAATCTCCCTTACGCCTGTCTCCGCTGCGCCGGTCGGTAATCCTGCGCTCCTTCGCAGTTTCAGCAGGCTCATCTCTCTTTGCCGGCTTTAAAAGCATGGTTGTACGCTCAACCCGCTCCTCCGGATCAACCGAATCCAGATGCTCAAGCATCTCCTCCACAGATAAGTATCTCTCGCGCTTGTCTTTCTTCAAAGCCTTAAGAACAATCAGTTCCAGACGTTTGGGAGTGTCTTTCCGCTTTACAGAAGGCGGCACCGGAAGCTCATGAACCTGTTTGTACGCCACTGACATGGCATTATTACCTAAAAATGGAGGCTTGCGGGTAAGCATCTCATAGATCACTATTCCAAGAGAGTATATATCGGTCTGGGCATCGAGTTTGGCACCCTGTGCCTGCTCCGGAGACATATACTCGGGAGTCCCGACAGCAGAACCGGTCATGGTGATATTTGTTCCGGAGAAGATCTTTGCTATTCCAAAATCACTGAGCCGGGCTACACCGTTTTTCTCCAGTAAAACATTCTGCGGCTTGATATCACGGTGAATAATATTGTTGCTGTGTGCATAGCGCAATCCGCGGCAGATCTGCTTTGAAAGATCAATTATCTCCATGACAGGAATCGACTTGCTCTGAGAGATATACCTCCCCAGATCCATCCCGTCAACATACTGCATAGCGAAATACCGAAGCCCGTTTTCCTCCCCATATTCGTAAATGCTGACAATATTCTGGTGCTGAAGAAGAGAGATGGCTTTAGCCTCGATCTCAAACCTCTTTGCAAACTCCTCATCCCGTGACAAATGAGGAGAAAGCACTTTCAGAGCAACCACCCGGTTAAGAGGCTCCTGTACAGCTTTGTAAATATCCCCCATGCCACCTCTGCCGATCTCTCCAATGATACGGAAATGGCCAATCCTTTCAGGGATATTCTGTTCAGTGTTTTTTTTCATTAACATATTCATAAGAAATACTCACCGATGAGAAATATGACGATATACAGCCGTCTGGGTTAAAATAATTAAAACAGCCGCCAATATAAAAAGAGCACTCCACTCCTTCAACTCCAGAGCCGGCCGGTCAAGAAGACTTGCCTGCTTGAGCATCCCGAATACAGGCCGAGATACTGTAAGGTGCGATATCGCCCTCCCCAGACCAGTCATCCTGTCAAAAGGAATAAGAATTCCAGAAAAAAAGATCTGTGGAATGAAAAGAATGGGAAGCGCAGTGATGGCTCTGCCGACATGGCCTGACCAGGAACTTATAAAAAGCCCTAACAGGGCACCACTGAAAGTGCCTGAAAGAGTTATCAAAAAGATATCGGCATTTAATTTATAAGAACTAAAGATAAGCTCAAGTGAAAAGCAGAGAAGAAATGTCTGCAGAAGCGATACTGATGCAGCAAGGAGTATCTTTGAAATCAGATACGCTGAAAGACTCAGACCCGCACCATTATCCCTGGCCACAAGAGGCCACTCTCTGGCTATTTCCCTTATGGAATTAACCCCTCCAATCCATATAGCAGAAATAGTTACACAGAAATAAAAGCTCAAAGGAAGAAAACCTGCCCCACCCCTGAAAACAAGACCCAGTAACACAGCGATTAGAGGAGCCTGCATAAGCATCAGAAAAAGGTTCCTGCGGTCTCTTACGATAATTCTGAAATACCTTCTGATAAGCATTCCAATCTGGCGGCCGGAAGAGATCGTCCGGGGTTTATGTATCCGTACAGGGATATATATACCCTTATCCAGCCGGGGTAACCGATGCATCTTTTTATCAGTAACCACCGCAGCATTATCTTCAGAAATCCTGTCGTATACACCTGCCAGAGATTTTGCGTTGAATGTGGTTTCCAGTTCTGACGGCGGACCCTGAAATACAACTCTTCCCCTGTTGAGAAAAACCGCCTTATCACAGAGTTCAAGCTGCTCAAGTGTATGGGTGATCAACACAAGAGTGTGTCCCCGGTCACTTATTCTCCTGAACAAGCGCATAAACCTTCGCACAAGTCCGGGATCAAGCCCTGCAAGCGGCTCATCCAGGAAAATGAGCGCCGGTGATGAAAGAAGCTCTATTCCAAGATGCACCCGTTTAGCCTCACCGCCCGAAAGACGGCTGATACGCCTGTGGGCTACTCTCTTGAGATCAAGAAGTTCTATCACTTCGTCAATTCGCGCCTGGCGCTCTGAGCGGGTGCTGTCACGTGGAAGCCTCAGCAGGCTCTGCTCAAAAAAAGTTTCCTCAACTGTCAACTCCTGATAAAGGAGATTCTCCTGTGACACATAGCCTATGCTGGAGGCAAACGCCTCCAGAAATCTGCCCAGAGGCAGACCATTTGCATACACCTCTCCCGCATCAGTTTTGATTCTTCCGGTCAATGCCCTTACCAGAGTTGATTTTCCGGCGCCGGATGGACCCAGAAGAGCTATAAACTCACCGGGCAAAAAGGAGAGAGAAATATCGCTTAAAAGTGAGACTCCACCCCTCCTTACTCCTAACCCTGTTACCTCTATTCTGATCCTGTTACTGTCATCAGCCCTGATAAGCTTCCCGTCATCGACAAATAACCTGTAAGGACCGATCTGAAGAACATCTCCCTCACTAAGACGCCCGGAAGAGACAGAACGCCCGTTTATAAAGGTGCCGTTGGTGCTGCGGTTGTCAACAACCAGAAAACTGCCGTCCTGAAGTCTTGTTGCTTTGGCGTGTAACCGGGAAACAAGCGGGTGAGCAAGCTGGATCTGGCAATTTGGCTCTCTTCCGATATTGAGGCTTTGTGCATCGTCAATTTCCGGAATATCCGGTTTCTCATCCTGCCTGATCTCATCTAAAGTCAGGCAATCATCCCCGATTTTAACCGCAAAGGATCTTACACCTATGGTCAGTATATCACCATTTCTGAGGACCTCCGGAGCTCTCAAAGCCGTGCCGTTCAGCCTGACTCCGAATGTACTTTGCAGATCAGAAATGACAGGGTTTGACTTGTGAAGAGAAATGGAAGCATGTCTGCGTGAAATGCCTATCCCGCTAAGACAGATTCCGCATGAAGGATCCCGGCCCAGAAGAATTTCCGAGCCGTCGAGTGCAAATTTCAGTGTTTCTTCCCCGCTCATCAGTTTGCAAATCCCTTCAGGCACCGATAAGGGAGCGTACCAGTTCTTCAACCTCTCTCTTTGTCCTTCCCAGATCATCATTGATAATCGTATACTCGTATTTCCCCTGGGAACGGGCAAACTCTATCTCTGTGACAGCATTCTTCAGGCGGGTCCTGATCGTCTCCTCATCATCACTGCTGCGGTTTCTAAGTCTCTTTTCAAGCTCTTCCATGCTGGGAGGAAGTATCAGTATTCCGACAGCTTCAGGGTATATTCTGTCAAACTGTTTCTTTCCAAAGACATCGATATCCATCACGATATGTTTTCCGCTGCTTATTACCTGATCGATAAAACTGCGTGGTGTGCCGTAGTAATTACCATGTACAAGTGCCCACTCAGCAAATTCTCCGGATTCTATACGGGACTTGAATTCCTGTTCACTGAGAAAAAAATAGTGTAACCCATCTACTTCACCCTTCCGGGGCTTTCTGGTGGTAGCAGAGATTGAGTAAACAAGATCAGGTATCGATGCCCTGAGATAATCAAGTATTGTGGTTTTACCTGCTCCGGAAGGCGCTGAAAATACAAATATTTTTCCGGTTTTACCTTCACTCATTTCTTCTCAGGCATCCTCTCGCTGGAATTAACCGGAAAGGTACTATGTACCTTTTCCTCCTGTACCATTGTCTGCTCCTCCATGAGCTTTCGCACCTCAAGAGCCTCCTGTTTAAGGTCACACTCCTTCTGCAGAAGGTATTCAAGCTTGATCATCAGGTTTACTATATTATTCAGTGTTCTGCTGATAACCAGAAAAAGCACGAAAAGCACAAAAAGAGTCAGCACAGCAAGCACATAATGAGACAGCATAATCCTCCTCAATAAACCTGAAACAGGAAAATACATCCCGCACTGCTTTTTCCTGAGTCCATTTATTTTAAATATCCCCTGCCATTTCTGCCAAACAGCAGTCAGTTCCATCAGCGGGATAATTGAACCCTGAAGCTCTATTATGTAACTTATAATGTAATTATTCAGAAATATTTGCCATCAATTTTATTATTTAAGCAGTTTCAGGCGAGAATTGGTATATTAGTCTTTATCTAAATCAGTGGCGTGTTTATGCATAGTCACTGATAACAAGCAGGTAATCATCTCTTGACCCTGAAATCAGGGTTAGAAAGGCCATCAAAATGAAAAGAATACCTCTGTTGATGTTTTCATTTGCTGTGCTTTTGTTTAACTGCGGCACAAACGATCCTGAACCGCAGAAACAAAAGGAAACACCTGCTTTTATTGGAACATGGGAGTATGTCCTGCCTGCACCTATGGCTGTACTTATTGGGGAGCAGTTTGACATCGATGTAACCATCAATGATGACAAAAATTCCACATACTCTCTCAACGTCTTCTATACCGACAACGGAGACACTGCCCTGAGACATAATGGCTACTGGGTTTTATCAAACACAGAGGACACAATAACCTTGCATGGAACAAACTGTGCCGTATATGATACCACCCTTAAACAGACCATCACAAAAGATTGCGGACTGCCAGTTCCGGTTCCAATCAATATCGCTAATAATGTCTGGACTGTTTCCCTTGGATCGCTGGCCCCTGTAGCACCATCTATGGGTATCAATCCGGGCTCCCTGGGAATCAACCTGGATGGAATTATTATCCCTCTGAAAAAAGCCGAATAACCGCATTTGGTTTTAGTCCTGTCTCTTAAACCGCAAATTAGAGGTGTATTTTATCCCAGCAAACCTACCGGGGGCAAATGTCCCCCCGCTTTCTTCACCCTCGGCATTAAAAAGATTCTGAATTATCAGAGAGATCCGGTTATCTGAATTGAAAGAGTAAGAAACCGACAGATCTGTTTTAAAAAATGGATCCAGCTTTTGACGGAAAGGAATTACTTCTATCGGATCAGACAAAATCACTACTGGTGTTACTCCCCAGTCAAAGTATTCCCGCCTGCCCACAAACCCTTCGGCTACGCTTGCTTCCAGCATTCTCTCACCAAATCTCTTTCTGCAGGTGACATCAATGTTGACTTTGTGTGCCGGGATGTTGTCTAATGAAACCCGGTACTTTTTGTTCTCCGATTGTGTGAAAGTATAATTGCCTCTTATGGAAAACCCTTTTACAGGTTCCCATTCAACCTGATTCTCAAATCCCCATGATACGGCGTTTTCAACATTGTTATGCGTTACTGACCTGTCATTAATATTTTCATAACTGAACTGAAATGCTATAAGATCTTTCATGTAATTGGAAAAGTAATCAGTGGAAAAAGTCAGGTTATTTATCGGTTTGAAATCAATGCCGCAATCAAAAGCCCAGACATATTCCGGTTTCAGATCCGGATTGCAGGAGAGTTTGTAACCTGAAATCGGAAGATCTGGCATGTAAAGTTCAGTTGTTGAAGGAGCGCGGAAAGCCCCGCCCCCTGACAGGCGCAGAAAAATGTGATCACCTGCAGGACTGGAGACCCCCAGTTTGGGAGAAAACTTGCCCCCGAAAAGAGAATGTAAATCGTATCTTAAAGCAGGTACTACTTTTATGTTGTCAAAAAGTGAAATCTCATCCTGAATATATACTCCAAGATTTCTGATCAGTTTCTCTCTGGACAGAAAGGGTGGAATCGTATCTTTGGTATTTCTGTTGCGCATCGCCCCAAAATTGATATTGTTCCAAAGATGATCTACACCGGCAATTATTGTCTGATTTTTTTTCAGTTTTGCCGTAAACTGGGATTCAATCTGCCAATCCCTCGAATTAGCATCCCAAACACTGGGAACGTTGACACCTTCCAATGGAGCTTCATTGAGATATTGACCATTCACCATTCTGTAAAACCCGCCAAAACGAATCTGAAGCCAGTCCGCAGGATCATAATCCAGAAATGGTCCGATGAGAAATTTGTTTCCTCTGGTAATCACATCAGCAGGAGGCTGAGTACCTTTAGTCTTCCCGAATCCAAGCTCGCTGTTAAAATACCTGGCTTGAAGGCGTGCCCGGAGCTGGTCTGAAATTCTGTAACCGCTCTTCAGAAACAACCTGTAATCACTATAGTCATGGTTATCGATGCTTTTAAGGTACTCAATATTTTTTCCCCTTACCAGAGCGCTGTCATGGAAGTAATAGTTTCCCACAGAGCGGTACCCGCCGCTAAGGAGAAAATCGAAACGCTCATTGCCCCCGCTTAACAGCCCTGTGCCGTTCCAGTAAGCATCTGAAAAGGCATCATTCCAGAACTCTCTTCCATAAGCGCGGGTTTCCATCATATAATTATGTGCGCTTGTAAAGGGAAGGCTTGTCTCTGCTGAAACCTGAAGTGACGGTAAACCATCTCCGGTCTGCGTGATTATATTTATTACCCCGCCAAATGCATTTGCACCGTAAAGTGAGGAAAACGGTCCACGTACAATTTCCACCCTCTGTACTGCCTCAAGGGGGATTTCATTTATAATCAGAAACGGGGTGCCCGAAGCATTGGTCGGGATACCATCAACCAGTATCAGCGTTCTTGTAGCTGCTAGCGCTCCTGGAATTCCACGCATAATTATATCTGACGGAACTCCCTCCCCCAACCCGACAGACCTCTTCACCTGCACACCTGCTGCATACTGAATCAGGTCATCGATGCTTCTGGCCGCAGATGCCTTTATCTCATCCAGGGAGATCACGGTTACACTGACAGGTATTTCAGATGCCTTGCGGGCAGTCCTGGTAGCAGTTATCACCATTTTATCAAGCTGCTCGATTTGTACCGTATCGGTTGATGAATCTACAGGATTCTCTTCAGAGAATCCTGTATACGCAAGTGTTAAAGCTGTTAGAAAAAGAATCCCATTATTCACGCTATCATCCTTCCCCCGTTATTTTTTTATATCAGATTTAATATAAATAGGTATCATGTAAGTTGCGTCCGTTAAATTTAACAGGAGCGTACAATTCAAATCTGTTCCCGGGGGCTTGTTCGGAGACAGAGCCGGGATCAAGAGATGGATATAACAGGATATAACACCAATGCAGATGTCTCACCACCGCGATAAATCAACTCCTGCATCGGCTACCCTCTCGGATTCTCTCCTGATTTGCTGATAAATATCTCAGAGCCTGTCACGTATTATAAGTGTTACTAAACAAAGAAAATCCCTGATTTCGAATATATCTTGACCTTATAACTGGTATTTAGCTATTTTATCGCATTCAAATCCATGCGATACTCATTGAAGGAATTGTGAAATGAAAGAAAAGATTCATCCCAAGTACGAAAAAGCGGTATTTACCTGCTCATGCGGCAATACGATCGAAACCCGTGCTACAATCGGAAGCAGGCATATCGATATCTGCAATAACTGTCACCCTTTTTACAGTGGAAAGCAGAAGCTGATTGACAGTGCCGGAAGAGTCGAACGGTTCCGCAAACGTTATCAGAAAAAATCCCAGGAATCGTAGCTTCCGTCCGAAAATTCACGGGACAGAAGAGGCCGCTGAAAGCCCTTCTGTCCCTTTTTATTTTTCAAGTAGGTGTAAAATGATCAAATCTGCTATTCTCAAAGTTCTCTTCCTCCCACTCAGTCTTATCTTTGCTGCCCGGAAAAATACAGTCGGCGGACAGGCTATCATAGAAGGGGTAATGATGAGAGGGAAAGACAAGGTCTCCTGGGCAGTCAGAAGAGGGCCTTCGGAGGTTATGGTCGAACAGTTTCCTTTTACATCAGTTTGCAAAAAACACAAGGTTCTTTCCAGACCTGTTCTAAGAGGAGCGATTAACCTGTTTGAATCACTGTCTCTTGGCTACAAGGCACTCTCCAGATCTGCTGAAATCGCTGAGCAGACACAGGAAAATAAAAACAACGATTCTGAAAAAAATCCGTTTTTAGAAAAAATCTATTCCTGGATCAGCTTTATCGTTGCCCTGGCAATAAGCATCGGACTTTTTATGTATGGACCGATGTGGCTTATCTCACAGTTTATTCCAAAGGAATCCGCATTCCTGTTTAACACTCTGGCAGGTATAGTGCGAATAATACTTTTCATAGGCTACCTTGTGCTCATCAGCATGTGGAAGGAGATTCAACGTGTTTTTGAATATCACGGAGCCGAACATAAGGCAATTTTTACTTTTGAAGACGGAAAAGAATTGAATTTTGAAAACATGAACCCCTACACAACGGTTCACCCAAGGTGCGGAACAAGTTTTATCCTTCTTGTGGGCCTGGTTTGCATTTTCCTTTTTTCCATAATCGACGCTCTCTATATAGCATGGCTGGGACCTTTCCCCAACGTACCGGTACGTTTACTGGTTCATCTCTCGCTTATCCCCCTTGTAGGCGGAATGTCCTATGAGGTTTTAAAACTCTCTGATAAATACAAAAACGTTCCTGTTGTGGGCCTTCTCATAAAACCGGGATTGTGGCTTCAGAAAATCACAACCAGAAACCCCGATGAACATCAACTCGAAGTGGCATCTCTTGCCTTGAAGGCGGTAATATGATAAAAGAAAGAGTCCTGAGCATCCTGGAGCATAAAAAAGAGCTCGAAGCTCAGCTCTCTTCTCAGGAGGTCGCTTCAGATCCCTCCAGGATGGAGAAACTGGGTAAAGAATACAACGCGATCAATAAAAATCTTCCTGTTTACAATAAATACCTTGAGGTCCTGAGTGCGATCAGCGAAGCCGAACAGATCCTTGAAACCGAATCCGACCCGGATCTGCTCGAACTGGCTCGTGAAGATCTGAAAGTAAACCAGGAACTGCTGCCGGAACTGGAACAGAAGATAAAATATCTGCTTGTGCCCCGCGATCCCAACGATCTCAAGAATGCTGTTGTAGAAATACGGGCCGGAACTGGCGGAACCGAGGCGGGCATTTTTGCTGCCGATCTTTACCGCATGTACACCCATTTTGTCGAACGCAAAGGATGGGGGCTCGAGATTCTCAGCTCCAGCTTCGGAGAACTGGGAGCCATAAAAGAAATAATTTTCATGGTCAAAGGTGATAATGCCTTCGGGACACTTAAATATGAGAGCGGTGTGCATAGGGTCCAGAGGGTTCCTCAGACAGAAGCACAGGGCAGAATTCATACTTCAGCCGCATCCGTTGCCGTTTTCCCGGAAGCCGACGATTTCGAAATCGATATAGACCCAAACGACCTGAGAATTGACCTTTACTGCTCAAGCGGACCTGGCGGCCAGTCAGTAAACACTACTTACTCCGCAGTACGGATAGTGCATATTCCCTCTGGAATTACCGTCACATGTCAGGATGAAAAATCGCAGCATAAAAACAAAGCCAAAGCACTCAAAGTGCTTCAGACAAGGCTTTACGAACAGAAACTGGCTGAGATTGAGGCCCAGGAGACTGCCGCCCGTAAAAGCATGGTAAGTACCGGTGACAGAAGTGCAAAGATCCGCACATATAATTTTCCGCAAAACCGTATCACAGACCATCGTATCAACCTGACCCTGTATAATCTTGATAATGCGATCGATGGGGATATCGATGAACTGATCGATGCTCTGGCTATGGCGGATCTGGAAGAAAAGGTACAGCAGGCAGGAATCTGAACAATTCTCCGAAGGGAAGCCTCTGCCTTCCCCCTCAATTAACTATTTTTCCAGACTATGACTATCGGAGAGGCACTTGAACTTCTGAAAAGCAAACTCACCCCTTCCATGGCAGAGCTGGCCTGTCCGCAATCAGAGCAGATTCTTGAATTTGTCCTGAACTGCTCCAGAACCGACCTCTATCTCCACCGCTCATCTGAGCTTGACAATACATCAGAAGAAAAAATGCGCAGAATACTCTCGCGCGCACTCAAAGGGGAACCTCTGGCCTATATTACCGGAAAAGTCTACTTCTATTCCCGTGAATTCACCGTAAATCCCGATGTCCTTATCCCCAGACCCGACACAGAAACCCTGGTCGAGCAGGTTTTAGCAAATGAAAAATCGCCCGATCTCCTTTTTGCAGATATAGGCACCGGATCAGGTATCATCTCCTGCATTTTGACAGAACATAACAAGGGGTGGAAAGCGGTAGCTGTCGATTTATCTTTTAAAGCACTTAAAACAGCCGCCATCAACTGCGGCCCCGGAATCGATCTTGTCTGTGCCGATATGCTCAGTGCTTTTAAAAACCGCCCTTTGTTTGATTTTGTGGTAAGCAATCCCCCGTATATCTCAGCAAAAGAGATGGAAACTCTTGACAATTCGGTGACAGATTTCGAACCCCGTACTGCTCTTTACGGCGGTAAGGATGGTCTGGATTACTACAGACTTCTTGCGGCTGATTCACCCGGACTGCTCAAAAGCAACGGGCATATCTACTGCGAAATAGGATATGATCAGGGTGAGTATGTCAAAGAGATATTCCTTGCTTCAGGGTGGTCCGGAGTAGTAATCTGTAAAGATCTGGGCGGAAATCCCAGAGTAATGAGAGCCACAAGACCGGAAAAACCATGATCGATTCAGATAAACCCACTCCACTGCATCCATGGCTGGGCAGAAGTCTTCCTGTAAAAGCCCTGAGCATGATCTATTCTTATTTTGTAAAACGACGGAACAGGCTCTTCGATACCGACTCATCCCGCAGCTATCATGCAGAGCGCAAAGTCATCAGTATAGGAGGAATCAGGGCCGGGGGAACAGGAAAAACTCCGTTGACACTCATGACAGCAGAGTACCTGCAGAATGAGGGAATCCCTGTGGCACTGCTTTCCAGAGGGTATGGAAGGCAGAGCAGGAAAGATCTGATTGTCAAACCGGGCGAAGAGGTAGAATGGCAGGAAGCTGGTGATGAACCCTCTATGTTTCATTCACGCCTGCCTCAGTCCTGGGTCGCTGTATCGGCAAACCGTTCCAGGAGTGCCAGGAAACTTTCTGGAATAACCCCGACGAATGCGGTATTTCTTCTTGATGACGGATTTCAGCACAGGATGCTCCATCGTGATCTTGATCTGGTCTGCATCGATAAAAGGGTTCTCCATGACAGTTTGATCCCTTGCGGATACCTCCGTGAACCACTTGAATCTCTCAACAGAGCAGATGCGGTATTTCTGATCGATGATTCCAGGTCTGTTCAGGAGTGCTATAAGGTCAAGGATGAGATAACAAAGCGTTTTCCTGGTCTGCCCTGTTTTATTCTGTGCCAGGAAGCTGACTGCTGGGTGAATTTCAACACTGGACAGCAAAGCAGTACACCTCCTCTGACAAACCCGGTCGCCTTCTGCGGCATAGCACGGCCATACCGTTTTTTTGATCTGCTCAGGAGTCTGGGGGTAAACCCATGCAGGGAATTAAAGTTCTCCGATCATCATATATATAATGAACCTGATTTTAATTCTATCCACGAATTATATTCTCAGGGATTGGTGACAACAGAAAAGGATGCCTTCAGGCTGAAGAATTCCGGAGTTGTTATTTCTTCAGAATTTTGGTATCTTAAGATAAAACTGAGGTTTACCGATTCCGATTCGCAATCAGATTTTAACCGATTAATAAGCGGCTTGATATCTAATATATAGAAGGAGGAGTTGTCCATGAGAGTAGTTACATTTGGCATTCTGTCAATTTTTACCGTACTCTGTTTCAGCAGTATCATTTCTGCGGATGAAAAGCAATATGTAGAAGTTAAAGCACCTTTCGCGAACGTCTACAAAGAACTCGATCCTAAATCCGAGATAATTGAACAGGCAAAAAAAGGTGATCATCTGGAACTGGTCTTCGAAGGCACCTCATGGTACCATGTAAAAGTTAAAGAGAGCTTCGGATGGGTAGAGAAAAAGGCCGGTGAAGTTGTGGACAATCCCGGCGGCGTATCTGTAGTCTCAATACTTCTCTTATTATTGCTCATTGGCGGGACTACAGGTGGTGTATACTATTATATCTCTAAAAGCAAGGTGGCGGAAGCCTGAGTCTTTCGCACAGACTCATTATGAATATTAATATTGCGCAAAGAATAGCCTGGATACTGATTTTATTCTCTTTGACTGCTGCCCAGGAAAAGCAGGTAGAAGTAGTTGATCCCTATACCAATGTCTATATAGCTCCTACTCCGAACTCAAAACTTCTGGGAGTGGTTAACAAGGGAGAAAAATGCACAGTTCTCAGTGATATAAATGACTGGTACCGGATAAAGGTTCCAGGCATTACCGGTGGATGGTTGCGCAAATCAGCAGTAAAACTCCTGGAACCATCAACTCCTCCTCCCCCACTTCCACCACCTCCTCCTCCACCGGTTGAACCCGTTTCTGTGCCAACTCCTCCTGTTAGTTCAGATAGTCCAGTGGCGGTGGTAGAGTCCATTTCTGTCCCGGTTGTCAGCGCTGAAGAAGTCTCTGACAAACCTGTTTCCGCAATTGACACGTCATACTACCGAAGGTCACAGGCTTCTACACAGAAAACCTTCAGCAGCCGGAAGGAACAAAAGAGAAGCGAGCAAAAACCTGAGCCGGAAAAGAAAGAGTCCCGCATTAAAAACTGGTTTACACAGCCAAATTTTTTCCAGTCTCCGCCTGTCGAGCACCAGTTTGATGATGATCAGAGTATCAAATACTTCCAGGTTACTTTTTCCATGGCCAAAGTCCTCCTTTATCTCAGCCCGGATGCCCCGATTCTGGGTATGGCCAAAAAAGGCGAAAATCTACCTCTTGTAGGTGAGGGAGAATCCTGGTGTAAAGTAGTCTACAAGGATACAATTGGATGGATTGAGCGGAAATATGGTAATATCATCGATGCTCCCCAATCGGTCTTCTCCATCAACCTGCAGAAGATCGGGATTCTCGCGGCCGCAGTCGCTCTTTTATTTATCATTATCTTTATTCCAATTCTTATAATCAGCAGAAGAAAAGCGGCAGCACGCAACAGTGATAAGGGATTGGCAATGAAAAAGAACGTCTTTATAATTGCCAAGACATCTAAAACAATACAGTACAGCTTGACCGACACCACTACCACTCTGGAAAAGTGTTTTCTTGAGGCGGGTTTCCAGCTCTCATCAATAAAAGATCTGCCATCTTTACGTAACAGACTCTCAGAACTCATTCCTGATGTTGTGGTAGTAGACTTCCGGTTTGATCGTACCATCCTGCAAACGCTGGAAAGAGTTTTCTCACAGATCCCTGGTTCTGATAAAATTCTTTTTATCGTGTACAATGTCGCAGACACTACAGGAATGCAGCCTGGACGGGTTCTTCCGGCAATGACCTTTCTGGGCGTGACTTTTTCAGACCGGGAAATCTTCAAAGTAGTCACTCCCCATCTTTTAGCTGTCAATTCACAGAACATCCAGAAAAGCATACAGTCATCTGCTCTGGAGGGTAACATTGCTGACGGGAACCTCATTGAGGTGCTTCAGTTTATAGAGATAGGCAGCAAAACAGGATGTATTCTCATCGAGACGGAAAAGCCCTTCGCGCTCATCTACTTCCATAACGGACGCATCATTTATGCAGCGACATCAAATGGAATAATGGGCAGGGATGCAATTTATGCCGTCCTTAACCTCAAAGAGGGAAAGTTCCGCTTCCTTGTCGACAGAAAGCCCAAAAGCAGTAATGTAAACCTGTCTACCCTTGAAGTACTGATGGAATGGACGAAGGCGGTAGATGAAGCTCATGGGCATTGATTATGGCCGGCGCAGAATTGGAATAGCCGTTACCGACAGCTCCGGGCAACACATCCGCGGCCTTACAACCATAGACAGAAAAAAACATCCTGATCCTATAATTCCCATTATTTCCATCATCAGACAGGAAAACCCCGATCTTCTGGTCCTGGGTCTTCCACTTGACATCAATGATGCCGAAACGGTAATGTCAAAAGAAGTAAGGTGTTTTGCGGAAAGCCTGAAAGAGCGATCCGGTAAACCGGTTGATTTTGCCGATGAAAGCCGCTCTTCCAGAAGAGCTTCCGAACTGATGCTGTTCAGGAAAAAGAAACAGCGTCGTGACAAGGCGGCAACTGATCGTCTGGCAGCGTGTCTGATTCTGGAAACGTATCGTGAGGACCATCTGTGAGGGATTTGAGGTATCTTTTCTTACTCTGCCTTTGTCCAGTTATGATGGGACTTACCTGTGAACCACCAGCTCCCCTCCCTCCTGAACCGGGCAAACCTGTATTTACAGAGATAAAATTGAAAGTCGTAAAAGATGCTCTGGGAGATTACATGGAAGGAGTGCATCTCTCATGGGCTCCACCGGAAACAATCCCTGTTCCTATTTCGTTTTATACACTGGTCAGGAAAATGCCGGGAGATTCCGTTTTCGATGTCTTCACTAGATCATCAGGTATTCCACCAGAAATATCCACTCTTGAAGATTTTCTTGAACCGCAGGTTTTCCCGAAAAGTGATATTAACCTGTCAGTCATATATTACAGAATTTATGCGGTTGATGAACTGGGAAGAGAGGGACAGCTCTCTGATCCATGTTCTCTCAAGCTTGCTCCACAACCCAGAGACAAAGATATTCTGAGAGATGACACATGCCTGCATTGGGAGTCAGATATTAAAGGCGGAGTCTTTTCCTACGCCCATATCTGGAATGACAATTCCGGTCGTACTTTGACAAGCTCTAAAGAGCTTGTATTCTCCGCAACCGACAACCCTGCCAGATTCAGCGCCTGCTTTCCACCTGAATTCCATCCGCTGGCACCAGGCAAATGGCATTATGCTCTGTTCGTGGAGATTAATGAGACTTATTCCTTGAAAATCGGGTATTTCAATGTCCCTTAAAAAGCATGCTTTTTACCTTATTCTCTTAACTCTCATCTCCCATGCAGGAGCGGAGATCAGGTATAAGCTGAATTCACTGTCCGAGAATTCAGCCCTGATAAGCTTCCAAATTACAAACCATTCCCCCGATGAAGAATACTGGTTTGCATTCACTTCTCTGCCGACTGTAGAATGCACCTTCAGAGCTGTTTTCCATGACAGCACTACAGGAAACACCCTCTCCGCCCGGGTAGAAAAAAGATCAGGCGGTCTGTTCCATAATAACTGGTTGCAGTGGTACAGTTTTATAACTGCAACTGATTTAAGTGTTTCTTCTCTCAGTGGAGAAATCTCACTTCATTTCAGCTCACCAGTTTACAGAACAGCAGAAAAAGAAAAGGCAGTTATCAAGGGTAATGTACTCATTGCTCCCATTTTCACTCCCTTAAGCAAAACAGCGGCAGAACTTCCCGCCATTCCGTTTACAAAAGGCGTCCGTATTTCGGTTGTGAAAGATGGAATATATCAGATCACCCCATCAGACCTGAAAGATCTGGGCATTCCCGTTGAAAAAATCGATTCCAGAACATTCCGTCTCTTCGAGAAAGACCGCGAGATTCCCATCTATATAACCAACTCCCATAAATCAAGGATGGGCCCTGACGACAGGATACTGTTTTACGGGAGAATACTCAGGGGAAAAAACAGCTACTACGAACAGTTTTCAAATACCAACTGTTACTGGCTTACCTGGGGAGGTGCTTTAGGTTCCAGAGTAGCAGAGGTTTCCGGACAGCCGAGAAAAGATCCTTCACAGTACTCCAATACAGAAGAATTGGTAAAGGCGCGTGATTTTATCGACACAGTACATCTTGAATACGATAATTTTATCCTTTATCTGGGAAGTGTAGCAGACATTCCTCCCGATGAAGTCACAGATCCCCCATTGACACAATCACACATCGATAACTGGTACTGGGGGCATATCGGCAGAGAGCAGCTTACAGTTTTCAACATCGATATTCCTAATGCCGCTGCTTCCGGAACTGCCAGAATGCGTATTGGTTTAATGGGAGTAACAAAAAATGATTCAATCAGTAATGATCACCATTTCAGAATTCTGTTTAATAATGATCCGTTAGGATCAAAAGACACGGCAGTATGGGATGGGCAGCGTTTTTTCATCTATGAAAGTGATCTCTTTCCAGTTGACAGGTTCGAAGATCAGAACAGAATAAGCTTCCTCTCCTCAGGCAGAAACTTTCATGATTATGCTGCACTCAACTGGATAGAGCTTGTGTATAATCGCAATTTCCAGGCAAAAGAAAACAGCATATCCTTCAAGAACAACCCCAATGCCTTGGGAAGAGTTGTCGGATATGAACTGACAAACTTCGGTGAAGAAGATCTTGAACTCTGGGATATAGGCCGGAACAGGTATTTTGTTGATTTCAAACTTTCTAAAGGAATTGACAAATTCCGCAACACGCATACTCTGGAATTCCAGGACAGCATCAACTATGAAACCCGGTATCTTGCCCAGGCAAAGAAAAAAAGGCTTACACCAGCACTCATGGCACTGGATACTATTAAGGATGACTGGCAGAAACTTGCAGGAACCGAATATCTGATTATCAGCAAAAATAAGTTCCGTGAAGAATTTGAACCGTTGCTCAAGGTACATACCGATCTTGGACTAAGCACAGCTTTCGTTGATATCGACGATATCTACAACAGGTTCTCTTATGGCATCCGCGATCCTGAAAGTATAAGAACCTTTCTGAAATATCTCTTTTCAATTTCCGGAAAAAAACCTCCCCGCTATCTGCTCCTGGGAGGAGATACAACTCATGACCTTGACAAAACAGGCTCCCTGAATATCGTCCCGACACACCTTTCAAGATTCCCCGGGTGGGGGCCGGGTGCCGATGACGGATATTTCGGAACAGTCTGGGGAGAGGACAACTTCCCTGATATATGTGTCGGCCGTTTCCCTGCGGGTAATGAACAGGAGTTAAGAACTCTTGTGGACAAGACAGTAAAGTATATCAAAAACCCCCAGCGTGGATACTGGCGTGACAATATGCTCCTGCTTGGCGGAGGTGAAGCTGACTTTACCGCATTCAACAACTCTTTAGTAAATGAGACAATTGGCTCAAAATTGAACGTAATACGAATGGATGCGGATTCCGGGTCACAATTCTACAGAGACGGTTTCACTGCCTCCAATTTTATCGCAGGGAACATCAATTCAGGTGTCTTTCTTATCAGTTTCAACGGCCACGGCGGAGGAAACATCTGGTCCGACAACAATTTCTTCGGTTACAATGACCTCCCAAAACTCTACAACGGTCAATGGGGTACCGGAGGAAGACTTCCGGTTGTCTTCAGTTTTACCTGTCTCACCGGATTCTTTGAAAGCAACACTTACCGCTCCCTTGGAGAGGAGTTTATAAAAACCAATCACAATGGCGCGATCTGCTTTTATGGAGCCAGCGCCTATACATCCAAGACAGGAAATTTCCTGATGAACAGGTTTCTTATGGAGCTTGCTCTTGATGGCAGTTTCGGTACAATAGGAGAACTCATCGATTTCTGCGAACTCAATATGCTTGTTCGCTACGGGCCGGAGTATATATTTCTCGTCCGTCAGTACAATCTCCTTGGAGATCCTGCCCTGCCTTGGGTACTCACGCCGGACACACTCGACATTTCACTCTCAAGATCTTTCCTCGAGAGCGGAGACAGCCTCAAGGTAAAAGCCAACACCAGCCCGGTAAAAAAAGGCAATATCAA